>CAJXZK010000013.1 GCA_913063055.1 uncultured bacterium | reverse complement strand
CTGTACGCCTCTATCATCGAACGATTCAGGATAGAGATAAAGCGAAACAGAGAACTGCTCTACTTTGCCACGAGCGGTGGCACCAGCAGCGAGCTCAAAGACAACTTCGAGGCCACGGGGAGTTCTCACCGGCTCGGCTAGCTCGAAATATTTTTCAAGCATAAGGTCTTCACCGTAGGGTGGCGGCTCTTCAAAATCAACAGGCAAAGAATGGGTAGTCCACTGCCAAAGGGTGTGGTCTGACCCTGATTTTTTCAGGCTGACATTAAGCCTTGGGAACCAGTCGTCGTTACCATCAGACTCACGATAGACAGAGAGCCGTCCTCTGGTCAACAAGGGCCTATCAATAAGGAGTTGGCGCCCCTGGGCGTCGATCTCTTCCATTTAAATTACTCCTTTCAATACAGAGGAAAAGAATAACACCTGAAGACAGATTGACCTTAATCGGATAATGTTTGATTGTTATGAACGGCATGACTGAAAGACTACTGCGATTCCCCCAACGCTTTTCAATGGGCGGGCTCTACACAGCTCCACTCTCCCAACCGGAGACGTGGGACCTGTTTGCGACTCCACTTGGCCTGATTGTTAATCCTGAAAACCAGCCGATTAACTGGCAGTGGCTCGACGAAGCTAGGGGTGACGTGATTGTGCCCAGCCCTGAAAGTTGCAAAATTCAGTTGAAGGTTTCGGCTAGCGCGGCCAACCTGCTTTCGCCCCTAGAAAATTTACCGTCCGAATCTTTGCATGTGCTCGACATGAGCAGAAGCCAGATAAACGACCTCAGCCTTACCCATTTTTCGCACTTGAGTTCTCTGCGAGTGCTTGAGCTAGCCTATACGCCAATTGGCGATGCCGGCCTGGCATTTGTGGCGAGACTGGAAAACTTGGAGTCTTTAGGCTTAACGGCCACCAGTGTCACATCTGATGGTTTGATTCACCTTACCGCTCTGCCCCACTTAAAAGAGCTTTGGCTCAATGGCACGCAAGTTGATGACTCGGCAGTGGAGCATATTAGCCAACTGAGCGAACTGCGCTTACTCGGGCTTTCTGGCACGGCCTTCACCGATGCCGGGCTGGCTGGGCTTGTTGGTCTTAAAGACTTAGTCAGACTCTATCTCTTTAATACCAGCGTGACTGAAGAAGGTATTGCCAAGTTGCGCGCCCAAATGCCGCAGCTGAGAGTTAAGTGGAAACGAGCAGCGCCAACTAGACCAGAATATACTTTGGCCGACTTAGTTGACCTCTCTATTAAGGCGGCACCGCCAGAGGATGACAAAGCAGCGAAGCCAGCGGCCAAGCCGAAGCAAGACTGTGTATCTAAGCCAGAAAACGTGCTCAGCCAGGACGATTTTTGGGACATTATTGACTTGCTTAACTGGGACGAAGAAGGCAACGATGATGCCGTGGTAGCACCAGCGGTGCAGCAACTTTCACAATTGTCGAAAGAAGAGATATTAGCCTTCCAGGAAATATTGAGCGAAAAACTCTGGCAACTCGATGGCGAGAAGTATGCAAGAGAAATTGGTCGCGATAGCTTCAATGGCAACATCAAGCAATTTTCGAAAGATTGGTTCTTAGCCGTGCGCTGCTGCGCCGTAGCCAACGGCCAGCTCTTCTATAATGATGTTTTACTTGATGCTACCAATATGCCAAAAGACTTGGGTTTTGCCGCCCTAGTAACTTTGGCACCAAGTGCCTACTGTCGCAAAACTGGCGAAAATTTCAACTATAAGACAAAATATTCAATCGATTCGTGTACTAACGAAAAAGGTTGGCCCGCACTTCATGGCTGATAGCAAGACAAAAGTCAGCTCCGGCAAAAGAAGCGCCCGCACAGCCGGTAAAGCACCTGACAAGAATCAGGCCGAAGCCATACGAGACCATTTATGCCAGGCTGATCGCAAGTTAGCTAAGGTGATTGAGCGGGTTGGGCCCTTCACTCTTACAATTGACGAGATGCAATCTAGCTACGGCGCCCTGGCTGAATCGATTGTCTATCAGCAAATTACAGGCAAGGCTGCCCAATCGATTTGCAACAAGATCATGAGTAACTTTGAAAGTACGACTTTTCCTGGCCCCAAACAAATATTGGCCGCCGATATCGAAGCTCTACGCGCTTGCGGTCTATCGCGCGGCAAGGCCATGGCACTGCAAGACCTGGCACTAAAAACTCTAGAAGGAGTGGTGCCAGAAATTGATGAGATGCACAATCTTTCAGATGAAGAATTGCTGGCACGCCTGACGGCTGTTCGGGGCATTGGGCCCTGGACCGTACAGATGCTTTTGATGTTTCGCCTCGGTCGATTAGATGTACTGCCGTCGACCGATTATGGTGTGCGCAAAGGATTTGCTCTAACTTATTACGGCAAAAATAGAGCGCAGTCAGAAGACTTACCAAAGCCATCTGAAATTGCCGAACGAGCAGAGCGCTGGCGGCCATTTAGATCAGCAGCCAGTTGGTATCTCTGGCGCTCTCTTGAGTTAGACAAAGTCACTGTCGTGAAAACAACAAAAGAACTGAAGGCAACTAAGAATCCAAACGCCAAGGCCAAAGCTGCCACTAGAAGCAAAAAAGCTCTGGCAGCTGGCCTAGCTTCTCTGATGTCCCTGGCCAGTTTCTTCTCAGTACTAACAGCAGCCACAATGTCACTGGGTTTAGCTGCACCAGCCCAGGCCCAAAACCGTCAAGCTCGTGACTACAACTTAGACCCCGATGATGAAGATGATGACGCCCCAAGAAGACCGGTCAAGGCGCCACCGAAGCTGACCGTACCCGCTTATGTCACCTACTGGTCTCATGACGCTCTGGGCTACCATCCATCTATGGCCCTGACTATTGAAAATGTCAGCGATGTTAGTTTGCTAGGAGAAGTGATTCAACTGCAGGCGCATTTTCGCTTAGTATCAGAAGGAATTTTGACGGTTTATCGCTGGCAGACTCGACTTGATACCATTAGCGGCAAGCAGCAGGTCAATACCATTGCCCACAGCAAGCGCCCCTTCGAACTGCCAATAGATCCAGCTGAATGGCCAATGATTGAGTGCAAAGTGATTTGCAAAATTGGCGATGCCAGCAGTGATGAAACCCAAAACTTGGTTGTCGCTCGTATTGAACCGGTGGCAATGAGTGATGAAGATGCCCATACTCAGCTCAATTCGCAGCTTGGCCGCAACCGCCTCGCCAAAGCAAAAATGGAACAGGGCAAGAAAAAATTTGAAGCCGAACATGCTGCAGCACGCAAGCACAACGAAAATACCACTCAGGCACCCATAAAGCCACTCAAGGCTCCGGTAGCAAAATCACTGCAGTCAACCACATCTGCAGGCAGCGCCAACAAAGGGGCAACTGCCACAGCGGGCTCACTCTCTGGTCAATCTAGTCAAAATAATCAGTCTCAGCCAATTCAACCAGCCCAGCCCCTCAAGCCCCTGACCGCAGTTGCGAACACCCTGGGCGGCAGCTTCTATGTTGGCAGCAATAACGTTGAACAATTTTTGACCAAGAGCAATTTGCCCGGCCTCGGCGATGACTTCTATCTATTTGAAAAAGCCATGGGCATGCCTACGGCCACCGATGCCAAAGACAAGAACTGGATCTGGGCTAATTATAAAAAGCATCCCCAGGTGCGCATTATTGCTGGCTCAAAAGGCCGAACAGGCAAAGCCGATGTGGTTGTCTGCGCCATCAGCCAAGATACTGGTTTGAGCGACTCTCAATTTGCCACCTTCGCCAAAGCTCTGGCCGGCAAATTCAAGGCGGAAAAAACTTCGGCCACCGAGCACTCAGTGCGTTATACCGGAGATGGTCGCATCGAGCTAGTTAACCTCACTAGCCAAAGCCTTCGCTCTGTTTATTTCACTAGCAATGATGCCGGACAAAAAGTGGCAGTCATTGCGGTCAGTCGCCTACCTGGTTCAGTCAGCGAACTACTTAAAGAGGAAGGTCAACGCTCTGAACTCTTACGCTTTGCTCTCAGCGGCTTGGGCGAAACACCCCCAAGCGAATGATAAACATTTTAGAGAGCCTAAATTGTGCGATAAATATATAGTTGAGATCTATAATTCGGCTTGAAAACTCCTTCACAGTTTTGGTAAGACCAACAGGACTTATATGCCGATACAAACTCCGGTTAAGAATAAGATGCTTCAGGGCGACCAATCTACAGCAGCAAATACAGCAGTGGCCGCTGCCCCTCCTTCAATCTTCGACAAAATTCCAGTGTCACTGGTTTTGATGTTGGCCAAACCTTATCTGGCTGGAGAAACAGCCAAAGAAGCTTTAGAGCTAGCGGAACAGCTCTATAAAGAGAACAAATTTAGTTCAACCCTCGATATTCTTGGCGAAGATGCAGTATCTGACGCTGATTGCGATCAATCAGTCGAGCACTATAAGCAGTTGATTGATCAAATTGCCGCACACAAACTACCCGGCGATGCACGACAACAGCCTACGGCATCGTTCAAGCCTTCTATGTTTTCCACCGCGGCGCCTAAAGTTGGTCAGACCCGCTCAAGTGAGCTAGATCGAGCCTACAACCGCATTGAAGCAGTCGTAGAGTACGCCAGCGTGCGCAACGTTAATGTCACCCTTGAAGCCGAAGACCACCGCTGGACAGATTTTCAACTCGAGACTTATTTTTCATTGATCGAATCGGGTTACCGCAATCTTGGTACGGTTTTGCAAACCAGATTGTTCAGAACCGCGCAAGACATCAAACGTTTTGATAGCCGCATGCGCACGAGGCTTGTTGTTGGTATCTACAACGAACCAGCTACAGTTGCCCATACACAAAAGCCAGTAATGAAAGATCTCTTGGTCAAGTATGCACGGGAGCTGCTAGCGCGTGGAACTTATGTTGAAGTAGCCACTCACGACACCAAATGCATCGAGAATTTCTTTAACACGGTAGTGATACCAGATAAGGTGCCAACCAATCGTTTTGAAACGCAATACTTGCATGGCGTTCCGCGCAAACGCTTCCAAAAGACCCTAGTTTCAGGCGAAATTTTCCAAAATCTTGAAGCCAAAGGCAAAAGCGATGCTGTATTCCAAAAGCTTGCCGCTGAAGGAATACTAGTGCGCATGTACCTGCCTTTCGGCGAAGGCAAAGTAGCAGGCGCATATTGCCGCAGGCGCTTAAAAGAAAATCCAAACATGGCAGTCTACGGCATCAAGAATCTACTTAAGTTAGATTCCTAAATTTAGCGCAAAGTGGAATCTGCTAGCCTGATCAATCAATTCTTGCTGGTGCTCCGCAATGGCGGCGGCATGCAAGCCATGCTGGAATTTGCCTGTAAAAGTTTGACTGAGACTTTCCAGGCATCAAGTACCATCGTCTGGTTAGTTGTGGGAGATGGACTGCGAGCGGTTGAATCCTTTTCCATTAACAACGAAGAACAGCTAAGTGGACTAACTCTTAGCGGTATCGAATCGATGACTATTGTCATGGCATTTCTCTCGCGCTTCCCCAACGAAAATGGAACGGGCGTATTCGCACTGCCTGAAGAATCATCAGAGAAGACGATTTACAGCAACAGCGAAGTTGTCGACAAAATGGCATTTCAGTCACAAATTTTGGCGCAGCTACGCTGGCGCGGAATATTTGCCGGATTCATCGACATTCAAAGCGATCAAGCAAGAGTGTGGAGCGACGCCGAGCTAAAGTGCTTGCAAGAAGTATCAGTCGCCCTTTCAGTTTTAGTTGGACAAATCCGCGATGCATCGCAGTTAGCCGCTGATCTTTGCGAGCTAAAAGCAGCGCAAGTGGCGGGCGCGGTTGTAACTTCTGCCGACCTGACTTAGACCAAGACCATTAGACCAAGGCCATGCTGGCCTGCTCATCTGCGTGATAGGAACTGCGCACCAGTGGACCAGCAAAAACGTTGGTGAAGCCCATGGCCATGCCTTGCTCTTGCAAGAAAGCAAAGGTCTCAGGCTCGACGTAGCGCTTGACTGCAAGATGATTTTCTGTGGGCTGCATGTACTGGCCCAAAGTAATCAAATCGACACCAGCTTTGCGCCAGTCTTTCATCACCTCTAAGACTTCTTCGTCACGCTCACCTAAACCCATCATCAAGCCACTTTTGGTTGTCAAACCAGCTTTTTTAGAGCGGGCCAGGACTTCAAGAGAGCGATCGTAGCGACCCTGGGGTCGCACTTCCAAATAAAGACGAGGGACAGTTTCAATATTGTGATTGAGCACGTCAGGGCGAGCATCGAGCACAACATCTAGCGCTTGCCAATTAGAACAGAAGTCAGGAATAAGAACTTCAATCGCCGTGCCAGGGTTGAGGGCACGCACGGCCCGAATGGTCTCAGCCCAAACGGCAGCACCACCGTCTTTCAGTTCGTCGCGATTGACGGAGGTAATAACAGCATATTTGAGCGAAAGCTTACGTACGGCTTCGGCTACACGAGCAGGTTCTTCTAAATCTAGTTCGCTTGGCTTGCCAGTAATGACATTACAAAATCCACAGCTTCGCGTACAAACATTACCCAAAATCATAAAGGTAGCAGTGCCGCGAGCCCAGCACTCACCACGATTTGGGCACGCGGCCGACTCGCAAACCGTGTGCAAATCATGCTGGTCAAGCAGCTCCTTGACGCGCCAGTAAGGCTCTCCTGTGGGTAGGCGAACCTTGAGCCAGGGCGGCTTGGGTAGCGATTCTTCTTTCTCAACAAAGACTTTATGATTCATATTTGCTTCAACGAATTTTTCTGTAAGACTGCGCCATTAAGCGAATTTTCCACAAACCTTTATAGACCCCTGCGGTCTATATATGACATACTTTGCCTGGTCTGTAACGGATCGTCAAGTAGAAGAAGTTAACGCGCAGAGCCAATCGCTATGCCAGTTGACACTACAAAAGACGACCGCACAGCTGATTTCCCTAGTTTCAACAACTTTACACAATAGAGTGGATTCTATGCCAAGAACAAAAATCGAGCTTCCAAATATTGAGTATCTCTCCATTCTGGATGAAGATGCCAAACTCGATAAAGCTCTCGAGCCCAAAATTGCTCCTGAAACATTGAAGACCATGTACAAGTACATGTTGCTTGCTCGCCGCACCGATGAACGTATGCTCTTGATGCAAAGACAAGGACGCATGGGTACCTTCCCCCAGTCTTCTGGCCATGAAGCAATCTCGATGGGTTCGGCCATTCACCTTGGCAAAACCGACTGGCATGTGCCAGCCTACCGCGAGCTAGCTGGTTTGCTCTATCGCGGCTGGTCGATTGAAACAACTCTGCTCTACTGGAACGGTTTTGAAGAAGGCGCCATGCCACCAGAAGGCGTCAACGATTTGCCTGTATGCGTTCCAATCGCCAGCCAATTGCTGCACGCAGCTGGCCTGGGAATGGCAATGAAGTTGCGCAATGACAACAGCATAGTCATGACCTACTTCGGCGACGGCGCCTCATCTGAAGGCGATACTCACGAAGCTATGAACTTTGCTTCGGTCTATCAAGCACCTGTAGTTTTTGTCTGCCTCAACAATCAATACGCCATCTCGGTGCCAATTGCCAAACAAATGCGCAATGAAACAATTGCCCAGAGAGCAATTGCTTACGGCATGCCTGGCATCAGAGTAGACGGCAATGATGTTCTAGCCGTTTATGTTGCCACCATGGAAGCGGTTGAAAGAGCTAAGCGCGGCGAAGGCCCAACCTTGATTGAAGGACTAACCTATCGCTTCACACCACACACCACTGCCGATGATCCAAAACGCTATCGCAGTGATGAAGAATGTGCCCTCTGGACCAAACGCGAACCACTGGCCCGCTTCAAAAAATATCTAGTAGCAAAGGGTGTCTACACAGAAAAGCAGCTAGAAGAACTAGAGCAAGAGCTCGACACCATGATCAAAGCCTCGATCGTCAAAGTTGAAGAGATGGCACAAAGCGAAGAGCTAGCCAACCCGCTCAGCATGTTCGACTACCTCTACAGCGATATTCCGCCTTACTTGAACGAGCAAAGAGAAGAGCTGAAGAAGCATTTAGAGCAAGTAAAAAATTCCACCAATTCTGGTGTCAGCCCGCAAAAAGCAAGCGCTCACTAAAGCAATCTATTTGAGATGCTGATTTGCTTATTTGCTTACAATTTTCAGGAGAATGACCAATGGCGCAAATGAATATGGCAAAGGCGATTAACCTAGCCCTTTTCGAAGCAATGGAAAGAGATGACAAAGTAATCGTCATGGGCGAAGACGTTGGGCCCGATGAAGGCGTATTTCGCATCACCGAAGGTTTGTACCACAAGTTTGGCGACAAACGTGTACTCGATACTCCCCTAGCTGAATCTGGCATCATGGGTACAGCAATTGGTATGGCCATTTACGGCCTTCGACCAGTCTGCGAAATGCAATTTTCTGGTTTCGACTACTACGCTTTCCACCAACTCGAGTGCCATGCCTCCCGCTTCCGTAACCGCACCAGAGGCCGTGTTACTGTGCCTGTGGTAATGCGCGCACCATATGGTGGTGGCATTCGTGCCCTAGAGCACCACTCTGAAAGTCGCGAAGCAATCTACGCTCATACTCCTGGTTTGAAAGTAGTAATTCCTTCAGGACCAAGAAATGCTCGCGCCTTGCTTCATAGCGCCATTCAAGATCCAGACCCAGTGATCTACTATGAGCCCAAAGCAATCTATAGATTGTTCAAAGAAGATGTACCAGAAGCAATGGAAACTCTTCCTATTGGTCAAGCTCAAGTTGTCCGCAAAGGCAAAGACATCACTCTAATTTCATACGGTGCAAGCCTGCGCCCAACTCTTGAAGCCGCTGAACTGTTAGAAGAAGAAGATGGCGTACAAGCTGAAGTAATCGACTTGCTAACAATTTCGCCAATGGATGCCACCCTCATTATCGAATCAGTAAAGAAAACTGGTCGCGCTGTAGTGGTGCACGAAGGCCCTAGAACTTGTGGCCTTGGCGCTGAAGTTGTCGCTCGCATTAACGAAGCCGCTCTACTTTATTTAGAAGCACCAATCAAACGAGTTACCGGCTTCGATGTACCAATTCCTTACTTCTCAAAAGAACGCTTCTTCTTGCCCGATCCAGAAAGAGTACTGGCTGCAAGTCGCGAAACACTCTCATTCTAAATTCTAGTTTTGATATTTGAAGGTGGAAAATGACGGTTGAATTTAAATTGCCTGACCTTGGCGAAGGCATTCACGAAGCAGAAATAATCGCAGTCAAAGTCAAAGAAGGCGAAATGGTCAAGGAAGACCAGATCATCTTTGAGGTTGAAACCGATAAAGCCGTGGTGGAAATTCCATCACCTTATGCCGGTGCAGTGGCAAAAATTCACGTAGCGCAGGGTCAGACTGTAAAAGTCGGTTGCGTCATGATTGGTTATGACATTGCAAGCAAAGGCCAAACTCAAGCTCCCGCTGCAGCGGCTGCCGCTCCAGCCGTGGCTCCCGTCAAGCAAGCAGTCACCGCCGGTAACAACGGGGCAACGGCTCAAGCACCAGCTCACCCTGCTGCTCAAGCAACGACAAAGGTCTTGACTGGACCAGTTCCGGCTACACCAGCGACCCGCAGGTTAGCGCGTGAGTTAGGTGTTGATCTGCATCAAGTGAACGCCTCTGGACCAGCAGGAAGAGTCTTAAAAGAAGACGTCATGGCCTACGCCGCTGGCTCACTTGAATCAAGAATTCAACCTTCTGCCACAGCTAGCTCAACAACAAGCTCAACACCTAGCAGTATTTCGAGCAAACCAGCAGCCCCAACCAGTATGAAAGACAAGTACGGCGGCTCTAGTGCCGATGCTTCTCCTCTAACAGGGATGGGCGGTATGAATGCAGGGCCGGTAGAATATCCTGACTTTGCAAAATTCGGCGATGTCGAGCGCTTGCCGCTTAAGTCTATTCGCCGCAAAATTGCCATGAATATGACCCAAGCCTGGACTCATATCCCGCATGTCACCCACTTCGACGAAGCTAACGTTACTGAACTCTCTAGCTTGGTGACTAAATACGAGAAAGAATTTGCTGCTCGCTCGGGCGACAACAAAGTGCGACCAACTCTAACTGTATTCACTATCAAGGCTCTGGCTAGCGCTCTTAAGCTCTATCCTCAATTCAATTCAAGCCTGGATGAAAACACTGGCGAAATAGTAATTAAGCACTACTACAATATCGGCGTGGCAGTGGCAACCGACCGTGGCTTAATCGTCCCTGTCATTAAGAACGTCGACCAGAAGAGCTTCTACGATATTGCCGTAGAGCTAGCCGACATTGCCGCCAAAACCAGAGCTGGCAAAATTGAACTAGAGCGCCTCCAGGGTGGCACCTTCACTCTGACCAATATTGGTGCGATTGGTGGCACTAGCATGTCGCCCATGGTCAACTTCCCTGAAGCGGCCATACTTGGAATGGCTCGAGCCAGCCAAAAACCAATTGTCAAAGATGGTCAAATTGCCATTGGAACAATTTTGCCCTTAGCAATGTCATTCGACCATCGCTTAGCCGATGGTGCTGAAGCTGCCTACTTTGTGCAGCACGTAGTGAAGTTATTGGAAGACCCCTTCAAATTTGTTTTAGAAGCCTAGGAGGCAATATGGTCGTAGGAGAGATGGTTCAGGAAGTTGAACTTGCTGTTATTGGTGGTGGCCCCGGTGGTTACACGGCAGCACTGAGAGCAGCAGAACTTGGTATCAAAACTCTTTTGATCGATGCTGCACCAAAGCCCGGCGGTGTCTGTTTACACATGGGTTGTATTCCTTCCAAAGCCTTACTCCATGCCGCTGAAGTAATTCATTCTTCCAAGAGTGCAGAGAAAATCGGTATTAGTTTTGGCCCGGCAAAAATAGATATTGATGCACTAAGAACCTGGAAAACCGGAGTTATCGACAAGCTTTCTCAAGGCATTGTTGGTATGTGCAAAAGTGCCGGCGTAGAAATATTGCATGGCAAGGCTACATTTCAAGATTCGCGCAGTGTGAGAGTTGATTGCCCCGGCGAAAGCGCCATGCGCATCAAGTTTAAGCACTGCATTCTCGCCACTGGCTCTAGACCAGTAAAATTGCCCAAACTCTTTAAAAACGAAGAAGACATCAATAGCGACAAAATACTAGACAGTACTTCTGCTCTCAATTTGGCCGACATTCCCAAAAAGCTAATTGTTATTGGTGGAGGCTATATCGGTTTAGAGCTCGGCACAGTCTACGCAGCACTGGGAAGCGAAGTGACCGTAGTAGAAATGACCGACGGTCTTCTACCCGGCGCTGACCGTGACCTCGTCAGACCGCTGGCGAATAAACTGGGTGAGCAATTTAAAGCCATCCACTTGAACACAAAAGTAAACAATATATCAGTCACCAAAAGCGGTGTCGAAATAGAAGTGACCGGCAAAGATGTTCCTGAAAAACTAACCGCCGATAAAGTATTGATCTCAGTTGGCCGCAGACCAAACTCTGATGGCATTGGTTTAGAAGCAACCCAAGTTGAAATTGACCAATTTGGCTTTGTATTATCAGACGAAACCTGCCGCACAAAAGACAAGCGTATCTTCTCAATTGGTGACATTTCTGGTCAGCCAATGCTGGCCCACCGAGCAATTAGACAGGCTTACGTGGCAGCAGAAGTCCTGGCTGGCAAACCATCAGCCTACGATAATCGTTGCGTGCCAGCTGTAGTCTTCACCGAGCCAGAGGTGGCCTGGTGCGGTTTAACCGAAACCGAAGCCAAGGCTAAAAACATCAGCTTCTCCACAGCCAAATTCCCCTGGTCAGCTTCCGGTCGCGCCATGACTATCGCCGACACCAATGGAACAACCAAAGTGCTCTTCGCCCCCAATACCACGCTTGTTTTGGGTGTAGGCATTGTCGGGCCACGGGCTGGTGATTTAATTTCAGAAGCGGTCGTAGCCATAGAAATGGGCGCTGTCTTAGAAGATTTGGCTGTAGCCATTCACCCACATCCGACACTTTCTGAAACAGTTAATGAAGCTGCCATGTCTGCCTTATCTAGACTGGATCGCCAGGCTAAAAAGGACAGCGAAAAACAAATCAGCTCAACTTAAATCAGAGTGTTGCTTAGTGCCCTGAAAAAGGGGGCATAATTGGCTAGACTGATACTAAGTAGTACTGAAAACAGGAAGTAGAGGAATAGATGGCTGAGGAGAGTTCTCAAGCGAATCGGTCTGAAAGTTTTGGATCAGCTGCAAATTTGATGATTGAAGCCTTAGAGAAGGCTAGCGCCGAATTAGAGCGCACTGTAACTCTATGCCTAGACCAACTTCATGCCTTCAGCGAAGGTATCGATAGTAGCTTAGCGCTACAGCTTGACAAAGTTATTCAGCAAAGCGAACACCTTGTTGATTCACATGGCAATGACCTCGAAGCCAAGCGAGATGAAACTCTCGATACTATCAGTGCCCTCGAAACAGCTGAAGTTGATCGCTTGATGCAAGGGGCGGCAGCAATACGCAGACGTTTTGCTGACAAAGTTCTAGAAGCAACCGACATCCTTACCGAGATTATGGAAGAGCAGTTGCATGACCTGGCGTCAGTGATTGATGCCCCTAGTGCCAACCTCTATGAAATCAGCCGTGAGCGCATTGCCCGAGTCACTGAATTGGCTAGCTCAGGAAAAGATCGGGTCGAAACCGTAAGCCAGAGCTATGAAAACGGCATGTCCGATAAAGCAAAGACCATCGACGACTCAGCTCAGTCGGTTATCGAGTCATCAAAAGCCGAAGTCGACAGCCATCTAGCTCTATATAGCAGTCAGTTTGACGAAAAAATCGACGGCGTGCAGAAAGAGCTGGGCGAAATAGTTGAGGCTGCTAGCAAAGACATTCGAGCACTCGCCCTGCGCGGAATAAAGACTATTGATGAAACAAGAATGACCAATAGCCAGGTCTTGGACGAACATATCAGTCACTGGCAAAGACAGTTGTTGGCCATGAAAGACCGCTTCAAGCAAGGCAGCTTTGAATCACAATCGCGTTTTATAAAAGATTACAGCAACGAAGTAGAGAAAAAACTGCTTGCCGCTCAGGACGATATTAATAGAATAGCTTTTTCTGCCAAGTCAAGAATGGCAGTCAACCAGAAACTTGTGCACAACTCACTAAGGCGAGTGGAAGGCAAACTTTCAGACGAAATCGATAGACTGTTTATCAAATTCGAAGCCGCCCTAGCACAAGAGTCGAAAATCAATCTCATGGTTTCAGGCAATCGGCTATCAGCCAACCCTGAAGTGATAGACAAGCTCAATAGCAGACTGAGAGCCCATGGTGCTGAAGTAATCAAAACCTTCCGTCGTCAGGTAGAACAAACTGAGACAGAATTTGCTCGATCATCAGCAGGTAGCAATGAACGCATTGAGAGTATTAGACTCTCTTCAGTAGAGTCTCTAGAAAAGCAAGTGCGCATAATGCGTTCAGACCTAGAGAGAATCACCAGAAACTTCCACAATGAACTTTCAGAATTGAACTTAAAGACTCCGATCATAGAAGAATCCGGGCGGGCAGCAGCACTAGCGGTGATGGCATACAAGAGTGCCATGTTGTCTCTAGAAAACGATTAACAAATCGAGGAAGACGTTAATGACTTTTGCAGGTAAGAAGCTTCAAGACATCTACGACTCTGGTTCAGCTCGGCTGAATGAGCTAGAAGAAGCATCAACAGCGAAGCTAGCAAATAAAGCATCAGCCCATGTCAATGAGCGGCAAGAATCCGAACAGCAATCAAAAATGGAAGTGGCTGCAAAAGCTGCTGCTGTTGAAGAAGAAATTAAAAGACAGGCAAAAGAAGCGGTTGAACGATTGCGCAATGCCGCGGAAAGAGAACGCCAGAGTACAGAGAACCATCTGCAACAGTTAACTGAGCGCTTGGCTCTCTTTAATGATGACCTAAGGCGAGCAATTACCGAACTCAAAATTAGCCATGAAAGCACCTTAGATGACAACTTCATGCGTGCCGCTGACCATTATTCTAGCGTTGTTGAAGGTGCGGCAGTAGAGCTGGAAACTCAACATTACTTGAGTGGCCAAAGGCTAAGATCTCAGTCTAGTTTCTTCTCTAATTCACTACAACAAAAATTAGATCATAGTTTGTGGGAATCACGTGGTAGCGAGAAGCAATCGAACAGCGCTCTATTTCGTAACTACATGCAGAAAGCAAACAGCATCGAAAGCCATTTCTCGACTTTGATGCAGCGCTTTAATGCTGATTTCCAAGCCGAGTTCAATAACCTCGAAGCTCATTCAAAGTCTTCCGAAAGTGGATTGGAAGGCGATTCTGAAGCTCTTCATCTTAAAATTGACGACATCTTGAGAGCAATTGAGCAAGATGTAAACAACGTTTTTAGTGCCGCCAGCGACTCCAACGTCAGTGCTCTAAAAGCCAAGTTTGAAGGCGTCTGTGAGCAGATCGAAGACCTGGCACAGGATACTTCCAAGAAACTTACTGATGATACCAGTACTGCTACCACTCGTTTGACTCAAGCATCTCAGAGCAGCAACGAAGCACTGAAGAAAAAATGCGATGACGTCAAAGAACGAGTGCAGATGGATATGCAAGCCTTTGTTGCCCGCATGAATGGCAAGGTGAGCGAGACCGAATTAGTCCGGGCTCAGCTGGAAGAGGCTAAGTCGCGGGTAATTAACGAGATTCGCTCTGAACTAATCGCAATTCGCAATGGCTTTGAGACCAAACTAGGCGAACTAATGAAAGATGCAGTGGCATCGCTAACCAATGTGGGTGCAGAAGTTGATAGCGAAATGAAAGGCGCCTATGAGCGCTCTTTGTCGAAAATCGTTGCCGATAGCCAGAGTGCAAAAAACGAAATAGAAGAATCGACCACTAAGCTGGTACGACTAATTAACGACCAAAAGGCCGCAGCACTTAAAGAGATAGCGCATGCAGCAGGGGCTCCCGATTAAATCAACCTCACCAGTACAGATAGAGAAATCACACTTCCAACCAGGACTCTTCACAAGATAACGCCATGAACTCAATGCTCCGCCAACACCACTTGCGAATACCCGATGTCAAAGCCTACCTGAGGGTTTTTGACAAGAACAAGCCGAGCTCACCGACCGAATGGGCCGCTCAAGAGAGCATGCTCTATGAACCAGGTTATTTGATCTTTTGTCTTGAGCAAGTGGCAGCACCAGCGGGCCTCTCATCCTTCTCTAAAAAAGCAGAAGACCAGGGCGAGACATTCAGAGTAAAAGACCTGTGTGTTGTAATTAGCAAAGACGAAGGCCAATGCATGGTCGTAAACGTCACAGCCTCAGCTTATGAATTCAGAGTACTCGACGCGTTAATGCAAGAGAAGGCAACTAAAGCCATTCTCGATGGTAAAGACTTCAACTATTTAGCTTGCCGACCAATCACGAGATTAGGGGCAAACCAAGTCAAAGCCCTTTATCAAGTTGGCTCGAACTATGCCCAAGGCGGCAGCAGACGGAGTTTGACTGTAGAAGGTTCGACTCTTGAAGAGCCAGTAATTGCACTACTGGGTCAACTCGGAGCCAAAATTACGCCTCAAGTCGGCAAGCCAGTGATCGACATTGGTTCCGTTTGCCATATGATCTTTACTCCAGAAGGCCGTCAAGACGACAGAAATAAAACCATCTTGAAGTCTTGCTTTGCTCCTCTTAACGCTGAAGAGCTTGCCCTAGGCGAGCTAGCTGTGCAACATGGCATCATGACGCAGCAAGCAATCAATGCAGAACAAGCTGCTTCTCCTGTGGCTTTCGACAGCAATCCTTTTAAGCCAACTCCAGCAAACGAAGCGGCTCAAGCTCCGGCAGCAGAACCACAGATCGCTGAATACACACCTCAAGTGGTGGCACCACCGCCAGTTCCTGAGCAACCAGCCTTCGACATGGCACCAGCTCTGCAACAACCAGTTTTTTCAAATTTGCAACTGCCGCCACAAGCTGAAATGGTGGCACCAGAATATCCACAACAGCCAACTTCATTAAACAACGAGGCTTCTGAATTTGCTTTTGAAGCAAACACGGCCTTTGTGCCTTCAAGCCCCGAGCCAGCGCCTGAACCGCCGGCGACTCCGACGCGCACGGCCAGCCGCTATGACGACACACCGCCTTGGGCTACAGCATCAGCAGATGCCCTAACTGCAATACTTATGACTGGCGATCATATACGTATCGACCAGCAGTTGACCACAGTTAAGATGGCTGCGCCCTGGTATGAAATGTCGCACGACACTCACGATGCCCCGTCTGAAACAGCCACAGCTGTCCTCGACAATAACCTGCCCAAAGAAGACTTTTCTGCACAGTTCTTTAACGACTACCAGCAAGGTTTCGCTGGTGAAGCAGCAATAAACTACGCAGAGAATGAATTTGAAAAAGAAAAGCGTATACGGGCAGAACAAGAAGCCGGAAAACAAAAACGCCTAAAAGAATACTTTGGCGATGAGCACTACGATAAATTTGTCAAAGGCGAAGCGCAGGCCCCTGCTGTGCCCGAAGCTAAATTTGATAGCTGGGATCTCGATCCGAATGCTTTTGCTATGCCTGTCGAACCAGGCGTCAATGACGCTGATTTCAATGCCGATATATTCTCTAACGCCGCCCGCGGCACAATAGAAACAAATCCAGATGCTATTCCACCGGCTGTGGTCGAAACACCTGTTGTTGCCGATCCAGACTCTTGGATGGATTACAAGCCTGATGCTGAGCCTGCTAGCGGAGCAGAAGGCCTAGCACAAGTGGAGACAGCAGCACCGCCAGTGGCACCACTCGAAGCGGCGGCTGAGGTATCGGCTGAAGCATTAACCGAGCAAACCCCAGCCACATTTGTGCAAGAGACATTTATCCCAACCCCTGTGGAACTGCCATTGCCAGAGGCCGTGGCCGAGCACTCGCAAGGATGGGGAGCTAGTTCACCGAGCGATTGGCATGGAGAAAAGTCTCCGCTGCCTGAACTAATAGAACCAAGCTTGATGGCAGCCGAGCCTTTTGTGACAGAAAGCCAAGCTACAAGTGAAGCCGAGTGGTCAACAGCTGTTGAATCGTCCTTCGCGCAACCAGCCGAGCCGACAACAGACTCAAACAGCCTCTTCGAAAGATTAACTCAGCAGCTTTCAAAAGACAGCCCCGCGCAAGAATTGCAAATGGGTGCAGCACCAAGTGCTGAAGAACAGGCTAGCGAGCAACAGATTTGGCACCAAGGCACGCCGCTGAGCGAAGTTGCATCGCCTGAAGCAGCCAGCAGCGTTACGCCTCTGACCCAAGATGTTGGAGCGCTTAACAGTGCCACAGACAGCGCTGGCTTCTGGTCTACCATGGACCCCACCACTTCATTGTTCACAGCAGAGGATGAACCCACTGCAGAAGTAACTTCGCCAGTAGTTGAGGAGCAGGCAGAGATGTCAGCTCCTGCGGCAAGCCAAGCCCCAGAGCCAGTTGCGGAAACGCCCGTGGCGCCAGCAGAAGCAGAAGTTATGCCGGCTCAATCAATGCCAAATTCTATGACAGACTCGCAAGTAATGCAGACCCGTGTCAGACCACGCGACTACAGCAGCCCACTGCGTCGCAGCAGTGAACTCGCTGGCGGTTCCGACTCGACAGCATTGCCACTCCACCCACCAGTGCCTCAGCCATCACCACTGAGACCACAAATCGAAATTGCAGCACCAGCAGCTCAAGTATCGGCTCAAGATTACAGCCATCCGCCTGAGCAGCCAGCAGTAGTGGAAGCAGCTGAGGTAGCCGTTCAACCAATAGTAGAAACACCAGCTCAAGTAGCTCAGTCTATTGAAGCAGCTCCAGCACCAGAACCATTTGTCGCTCCTGTGGTAGAAGCAGCTCCAGCACCGGAACCATTTGTCGCTCCTGTGGTAGAAGCAGCTCCAGCTCCGGAACCATTTGTCGCTCCTGTAGTAGAAGCAGCTCCAGCTCCGGAACCATTTGTCGCTCCTACACCTACAGCTGCTCCGGAGCCTGCACCAGCGCCATTTGTCGCCCCAGCACCAACACCAGCGCCATATAGAAGCGCCCCGGCCCTGGGTGAGTTCGATTCCGGCGTAAGACAGGCTCCAGCTCAAGACGCTCGCTTAATGATGAACGAGATGGCGACCTTGATGAGCAAGCTTGAGCAACAAGTTGCTAAAGCTGCTAACAAGATGAGTTCGCGTGCTGAAGAGCTGAAGATACGCTTAAACAGACAAGTTGAAGAGCTACTGCGCGAAGGCCAAGACCTTGAAAAACATGCAGAAGTAAATCTGACGAATCTTTCTAGCGAACTGAGAAGTCGCCTAGAAAATCTAGCAGTAGATGTGCAAAATAACATTTCAAAAGAATCTGAAGGCGCCAGAAGCCTACTTAGTGACCTAGACGCAAGTGGCTTAGAGCGCTTAGAGTCAGAGCAGAATCAACTTTCGTCCGCCATTGTCGATCAGTGTGAGCAATTCAAAGGCGAGCTGGAGAAACTCACTGGCTCCGTTCAAGGTCGTCTCAATAGCTTGATTGCCAGCCGCAATGATGAACTGGCCAGATTGAGTGAATCTATTCTCGACCAGCTGAAAGAAAGCCACGATAGCTACAGCGAGAAAGTAACCCAAAGATTTGAGCGCTTCCGCGAGCGCATGGGCGAAGAAAATGCATCAATCACTCAATCTCTAGAGCGGAACATGCGCTCCATGATTGAAGAAATTGACAGCTCCCTGGAAAGAGCCTGCGAGAAGCTGCGTTCAACCAAACTTGATCTTGAACAGACAATTTCGCATACGGTGGCCGTATGTGAGATGGCTGTAGCACAGAAGACTAAAGAACTTCTTGCCGAGTCAATCTTGCCTAAACTGAACGAGCAGAAAGAAATTCTGCGCACCATGATTCACGACATGGGCAAGCAGGTTGCTACAGAATCAAATACAGCAATGCTCTCGCAGCTGGCAAAACTAGAAGAAAGTATCAGTCTCTCTTCTGAAAAACTCAAGCGCACAGTAGAAGATTGCCTGACCGAGCTAGAGAACTCTGGTCGCGGGCTTAAGAGCGGTCTTGAAGAGACATTTAGACGCTCAAGCCAAGATTTAGTTCTACGCACTCAAGAAGTGAATGCTTACCTCAAAGATACAGAAAAGCGCATGCTTGAGAGCGATCTCACTCTCAAGAGCTTAGCTGAATCTTCTACCGTAGATGCGGAGCCTGAACTGAATGAAGAGCGCAACCATGCTCTAAACAAGCTGGGAAGCCTAAAACAACAAGCGAACAAAGATCTTGCTAGCGCCATCGAACACAACATCGACAGCATGGAAGATCAAAGTGAGAAGCTCTTTGCTGAATTAACCAACAAGCGCTCTGAGTTAACCACGACTATCCGCGACAGTGCTGAAGTAAACCTAGACCGGGTCCGTCAGGCATTGGCAGCTGCCACTGCCGCCATCCAAGCGGCTCGCGAAAAACATATGGAATAACCGTAACAAGGCTCCGAGCACTCCTCCGAAGCAAAACAATAGCAAGGTTAGACACCTCCATAACAAGGGAATAACACAATGAAAGGTGCTTTCCCCGATGGGGCTAGTAAAACTAGGGCTTGAGTATGAGAGGAAGCGGGTGGACAGCCTACGTTACCATGAAGTTCCCCCACCGCTTGCGGAGTTCGCCGCTGGCCATGGAAATTTGGACTATAACCAGCCCGAAAACGAGATTTTCCTCTATCACGGCACCAACTGCTATCGCCGCTGGGAAATAAACAAAACCGGCTTCCTTGAGCCCGGCCGCAACAGCTACAGTTTTTTCACAACTAGAGCGCAAGATGCCTACGCCTACGCCAGAGCGGCGTGTATTCGCGATATTAAGCCAGACAGCTTCAATTCATTAATATGCGAACCTGTGGTTCTGCGCGTTCGTTTCACAGCAAGGACCTGGCTACAGGTAGATTTCCTGCAAAACGAGGGTGAAGTGCGCGATGGCCAAAGCCAGGCCTTCACGGCGGCAGTACTTGGCCCTGTGCAAGTTAACAATATAGTAGAAGTTCTTCATTGTAATCATGGCTCCAAACGCCTCATGGGCGGCTTTGAGCGCATGAGAACATTCGAAGATGGCGAATTTCTCTCCAATATCAAACATTTACGAGAAACTTTGCAGAAAAAGCGCGTAGACATGTGGTTTCTACGAAAGCTGGGTCTTGTGGCCGACAAAGTCGGTGTTACACTGAAAGGTGGAGAGGTTCCGACTCTCACCCATGACGATCAGCTTAGAAAACTCAGGCAATCTAAGGCTTGAGGCGCTGATCTTGTACAACAGGATCAAAAATGAGTCAGCAAAATAGAGCAATATTCAGCATCAAGAAACTTACTGCATCTATATCAGTAATTTCTCTGTTTATTCTGCAGGCCATCAGCTGCCCCGCGCAAGCTCAAAACTTCAACTCTATTTTCGAAAATCCCGGTTCGGGCAACACCAACTCAGGTTCTTACAACGGCGGCAATTACCCCGGTGGCTATAGCACTCCACCTGAATCTGATTTTGGAAACTACGGCAACGGCGGCAACACGAATACTGGTGGGTACGGAAACAATTACGGAAACACTGGAAATACCGGAAACACCGGGGCCAACCCTAGCTATACCCCCGTCAACACTCCCAGCATGTGGGACACCATACTAGAGAAGCTGATGGGCAAATCTAAAAGCCCTGGCGAATTTATTGTTTTTCCCAAAGACACCCCCTTAGCAAAGGGAGCTGGTGGTCAGAACGATACGACTAATAGAGCCAGCAATAATGGCACGACAAACAATAAAACCTACAAGCAAAGCTTGATGGAATCGCAAAATCAAAATCGCGCTGGCAACAATGCCAACAATTTCTCTACTGGCCAACAGTGGGGCAATGTGCAATCAACTTCAGCTAATAGCGGCGGTGGCAATTTTGGCTCCGGCGGCTCTGGCTCTAGCTTTGGCGGCGGCGGTACCAATGGCTTTAATGGCAGCTCTGGCCAGAATAGCGGCTCCGGAATCAGGACTGGAGCTGGCAACAATATGAACCAGACCAATTTCAATCAGATTTTCGAAAACGGCGGCAGCAATCAAGGCCTCAGTGCACAAAGAACGACTCCGGCATCGACATCTACATATGACCCCAAATCGGTTCAGGCCAACTTTGCCGGTATTAATTCACAAGTGCAAAGTCAACTAACTCAAACTCAGAACTATGCTGCTTCGGCCCGCAATTCCTTAAACCAGGCCCTTAGCTCAAACAACAGCAGTGCCATACAACAAGCGGCCAGCGAAGCTCGTTCTTACGCCAACAGCGCTCAAGCGGCAGCCGAGAGCGCTAGCTCCCTGGCCAGCACCACAAGCTCACCAGTGGCAAAGACCTTGGCCAATCAAGCTCGCGAACAGGCAAACCAGGCCATGAACTATGCCGACCAAGCCATGGCTAAAGCTTCAGCCAGCTATTAAAGACGCTCCACCTATTAGAAGATTCTCAAAGAGCCATTGTTTGAGGGTTTATAGCCCTCTTCATATTGCTTAAAGTAGGCCAAACCGATATTCTTTTGCAGATTATTTAAAGTGCAAATTATGTGAAGCTTCACCAGCTTTTGCAAAAAAATCGGAGGGTGGAATGGTTGCAACAAAAACCGGCACTGCAACAGTGTGCAAACTCTTAGTCAATGGTGACTGGGTAGATTCAACGGCCACCGAGTTTCAAGATATCTACAATCCCTCCACTGGTGAAATCATTGGCCGCACGCCACTGGGTGGTAATGCCGATGTAGATAGAGCCGTACAAGCAGCTCACAAAGCCTTCCTCGAATGGAAGGAAGTGCCAATCATCGAACGGGCCCGGGTGATGTTCCGCTTCAAAAACCTGATGGAACAACACTATGAAGCAATTGCCGAATGTGTCACTCGTGAGCACGGCAAGACCCTTCCTGAGTCAAAGGCTTCGGTACAACGCGCCATAGAAGTCGTCGAATTTGCCTGCGGCATCCCCAGCTTAATGATGGGCGAAAGCATGGAAAACATTGCTCGCAACGTCGATTGCGAGACCATTCGCCACCCAATTGGCGTCTGCGCTGGCATTGCGCCCTTCAATTTCCCAGCCATGGTTCCTCTCTGGATGTATCCGATTGCCCTGACCTGCGGCAACTCATTCGTGCTCAAACCTTCCGAAAAAGTGCCATTGACCAGCATGATGATTGCCAATCTACTGGCTGAAGCTGGCCTACCCAATGGTGTATTCAATATCGTTCACGGCGGCAAAGATTGTGTTGACGCCCTACTGACCCACCCACTGATTAAGGCCATCTCTTTTGTCGGTTCGACTCATATTGCCAAATACATTTACACCACAGGCACAGCCAACGGCAAGAGAGTACAGGCGGCCGGTGGCGCCAAAAATCACATTATCATTATGCCTGACGCCGACATGGAGCAGACAGTGCAAGCCCTTCAGGCATCAGCCTTTGGCTGTGCTGGCGAGAGATGCATGGCGGGCAGCTTAGCCCTGCCTGTAGGCGCAGCTGCTGAAGCTTTGATACCACATTTAGTGGAAGCATCGGCCAAGATGAAAGTTGGTCCAACCGACGGAAAAGGCAGTGCCCATCCAGATATGGGGCCGTTGGTGTCAAAAGAGCATTTAGAAAAAGTGCGCGGCATGATCAATAAAGGCGAAAGCGAAGGAGCTAAAGTGGCTCTGGACGGTCGCAAGATAGAGGCCGCAAAATCGAGCGGATTTTTCTTAGGTCCAACTATTCTTGACCATGCTAAGCCAGAAATGTCTGTGGTCAAAGAAGAGATATTTGGGCCAGTATTATCGGTGGTGCGTGTCGATTCACTAGAAGACGCCCTTGCCATTGGTCGCGATTGCCCTTACGGCAACGGCGCAGTGATATACACCAACTCCGGTCGCTCAGCCCGCGAATTCAAACATCACTTCAATGCCGGCATGATCGGCATTAACGTTGGCGTCCCCGCTCCCATGGCCTGGTTCCCCTTCACTGGTTGGAATGCTTCGTTCTATGGCGATTTGCACATTCAAGGCTCAGAAGGTATTCAGTTCTATACCCAACAGAAAATGACCATGACCCGTTGGTTTGAACCAAGTAAATCGAGCAAGTTCCAAGATCCAATATGGAAGCCAAAAAACTAGATTAGGGTTATGATGAAGGCATGAAAGCCTACCTAATCAGACTAGTTTTAATTGCCGCTGCCTTTCACTGGGTATTCCCCATGATTAAAGGCATAGATACCCACGGCAGCTTTGTCAGCGCTCTTGCCGCTGGCTTCGTGTTCGCCTTCATCGGCTGGATCGTTGAGGCCCTAGCCATAGTGCTGACAACTTTCCTCACGATCACCACCTTCGGTCTGGCGCTGCTCGTGCTCATACCGGCATGGATTTTAGGATTCTGGCTCATCCCAGCCATAACCTTAAAAGTGCTCGCCGACCTCATGCCTGGTTATCTAACCATTCATGGCTGGGTACCTGCTCTCTGGGGTGGCCTGATGATGCTATTCATCGGTGTCATTACCAGCCCTAAGAGTCATCAATACGAATAGGCGAATCTAACTCTTTTTGAAATTGAAGGGGCACCATTTCTGGTGCCCCTTCAGTTTCTTGCAAATAATTCTTGGGATTGCCTTACTTTTGCACGCGCTTCTCTAATTTGAGCTTTTGAATTTCAACACTGATCTTATTGAGGTCACCTTCTAGCTCAGTCTGATTTTCTTTGGTCAAGACATTCTTTTTGTCAGCTTCGGCTTTCATTTTTGCTTTTTTCTTGGCAAGATTGGCCAAATCTTTGCGCAGGCTCTTAGCCTCTTTTACAGTCAATTCTTTTGCTTTCTGACCTTCATTGATTTGCTGCATCAGGGCTTGTTGACGATCGTCAATTGACCATTCTTTTGCTTCAACTGACAAAAATGTGCTGAAGAAAGAACTCAGCGCCAGAGCAAGAGCACAAACTACCGATAAGAATCTCATTTAGACCAGCACCTCTTCAATCGAAAACTACAGTTCAATTCTAGTCTATTCAAAAAAGAAGCGCTCCGTTTTTGCTGAAGCGCTTCTCAGATTTTTGGGATTAGAGCGAAATTGCTGTATCTAGATTTCTACTAGCTCTTTCTCTTTAACAGCTTCAACGGCCTCGGTTGGCACATTGACGAGCTCAGCGCTCTCAGCAGTAGCAGCCGATACCGGAGCGACCACAGCTTCTTTCACTGCGCGAGCAGCTTTTGCTGCTTTGGCAGCGGCAATCTCCTCAGGAGAAAGTGTTGGAGTAGGTCTGATTACATCAGTAGCCAGGCCAATTTTCTCGAAGAATGAAATCATCATCCAAGTAGCGTCGAACTCAAACCATCTAATGCCATGCCGAGCAGATTTAGGGAAAGCGTGGTGGTTGTTGTGCCAGCCTTCACCCATAGCCATGAGTCCAACCCATGGTACGTTGCGGCTATCATCGCGCACTTCATAGTTGCGGTAGCCCCAGCTAGGCAAATGACAGAAGGTGTTGACGAATTGTGGGCTCCAGAAGACGAGCACTGAAGCAATCAAATTAGCGGTGAAGGCCACAGGGCCGAAAGCCAAAAGTATGATTACGCGGGCAACAATATTGACCCAGAGGCAAAGCTGGGCTTGCTTAGCCGAGTGATCAGTACCGAGCATGCAAAGGACTTTGTCTTCGAGCAAGTCTGGAACTTGCTTTCTGATTTCTTCAACTGACTGACGCTTTTCCATATCGAACATCCATTTATATAGAGCATGTTCGAAACCGTCACGAGGGGAGTGGGGGTCTCCTGGTTGGTCAGATTTCTGGTGGTGCAGCCTATGCACTGCTACCCATGAAATCGGAGCTCCCATCAAGGCGAAATATCCACCAGAGACGATGAAGTATCTCAACCAGTTAGGCACTTTGTATGACTTGTGGGTGAGAAGCCTATGGTAGCCACCGGTAATGCCGATTGCCAGGTATACGTATGAAACGCAGAACCAAGCGGCGAATGTCACCCATGTAGTCGGAGTGTTCCAGGCTGAAAAATCCAAGTTGCGAGCCCCCTAATATTCTTTGCCTTTAATGCCCTTGCCTAAATGTCCATGCACTAGTTTCGTAAGCTAGTTGCCGGTTGGCGCCAACAAAGATGAAGCGCCGGTAAGGTTTCAACCGAAATTTCAGTGAAACTGAAAGCCCGCTTTAAGACCTTGCAAAGTCCTTTATTTATAGCATGATACGCAGTTGTCAATCTCTCATACTTAAGATTGATTCTAACCGAGATCGCGGCGCGAGGCCAGTAATTGGCCAATTCTTGAAGTTCGTTAATATTAGAAGACTAGACAATCGCGTAATAAAACCGGTTACAAAAGTAAAACTTGGGGCTTCGCTTTAGCAAAATCTGTCAATTTGGAGACTATGACATACCGACTTACTCGCAGCATCGTACTAGCCTGTGTTAGCTGTCTTGCATCAATATCATCATTACAGGCAAAAGAAGCCCAACAGACCGACGTAGCCACTAGGCAACAGAAGAAATTAGTACTCGCCCTCGGCGGTGGTGGCACCCGTGGTGCCGCTCATGTGGGTGTATTGAGGGTACTGGAAAAGAATGGCATAAAAGTTGACGCCATCGTTGGCACCAGCATTGGTGCTATCGTCGGTGGCTTTTACTGCTCGGGCCTGAGTGCCGATGACATAGAAAAGATACTGCTAAGAAAGTCTTTCCTGCGCTCTTACCTGACCGTGCCAATTCCGGTGCGCATCATGGCAGTGCCCATATTCTTCATTCCTCACCTTTTCGGCTACCATCCCTATGACGGCCTCTACCGCGGCAATCGCTTTAGAAACTATGTCAATGCCCAGGTGCCCCTCGAAAGCAAAGCTATCGAAAGCCTACCATTGAAGTATGGCGCCGTTTGCTCTGACCTGCTCACGGCCAAGCCCTATGTCATCAGAAGTGGCGACTTAGGCAGAGCCATCCAAGCCAGCTCTGCTATCCCAGCCCTGCGCCAGCCGGTGCCTTTCGATCTAACTAACCCAGAAAATACAAAGATAAAAGATGGCGAGCCCTCCATGGCTCTGCTAGTAGACGGCGGCATACAATCCAATTTACCGGTAGAGCAAGCCAGGGTCTTGGCGCAAGAACTGGGAAGCGAAAAGGAAGTAGCCGTTATTGCCATCAATATAGATGAACCTTTCGAGAGCGAGAACGGCAAGACTTTTCGCAAAATTGGCAGTGTCAGTAAGCGCGTCATCAATATTTTGCTGGCCAGCGTCGACAGATCCCAGGTGGGCTTGGCCCAACTAATCATCCAGCCACGCACAAATGGCATTGCCGTGCTCTCAACCAAAACTAGCGATGTCAAACTTGCCATAAAAGCAGGGGAAACGGCGGCGGAATTGGCAATGCCATCAGTGAGGGAACTACTGAAAGCGACCCCGTCTGGCAAAGATTATTAGAGCTAAGGGGGAGCCTTCCCACAAATATGAGAAATCTCACCTTGTATAGTGCCTAAAAAAAACATACAGTCCTGATAGCACCTGAAAACCCCTACAGTGAGTGTTGGCAACATGAAAGCAGTGATCACAGGCGGACCGTCGGTCGGTAAAACCACAATCGTCAATGGCCTGGGTCAACTGGGATATCGAATAGTCAACGAAATTGCCACCCAGATCATCAAAGAAGGTCGCATTCTACCCTGGGTAGACAGACAAAAATTTCAGGCTGAAGTCTTAAAACGCCAGCAATCAGCCGAGGCCTCAATTCTCGATTTCGACCAGACTGTCATTCTCGACCGGGGCTTATTCGACGGTGAAGCCTATTATTTGCACGACAAACTGCCAGTACCATCGGCCTTCAGTAATTTAGACGCCTCACAGTATGACGTTGCCTTTTTAATCGAGCCCTTGTCATTCTTCGAAGCCAATGAGATTCGTCAGAATGAGAGTCTCAAATTCACCAAAGAAATCAGCGTGATCTTGGAGCACTGCTATGCCTCAAGAAACGTCAAAGTAATTAGAGTACCAGCCATGCCAGCTGTGGAAAGAATTGAATTTGTCAAAAGCCAAGTCGACACCCTGAAAAAAGGCAAAGCCACGACTGTCGAACAAGCCGCCCATCAGGCCGCCTATATGTTCAGAGGCTATGTGCCAGTAGCAATGGGCAGCTTTTAGGCCCAAATCTAAAGATCATAAACCAGCCTTTCTTGCATTAAGTCTTGAGCTGAGCAAGAAACCAAGGTGCTAACCTATTAGAAACCTAATGGGAGGCAGCGATGCGGGCATCAGAAGCGACCAACTATTATTTCAAGCGAGCAGCTAAACATTTGCATGTTGGCTCAATGCTCGAAACCGTTTTAATGGCGCCAAGGCGCGAAGTCAAAGTTGAAGTAGTAATCGAATTAGACAACGGCGAGCTAGGGGTTTTCAACGGTTTTCGTGTACAGCACGATAACAGCCGCGGCCCCATGAAAGGTGGATTGCGCTATCACCCTGAAGTTGATCCCGATGAGGTCAATTCACTAGCCTCACTAATGACCTGGAAAACAGCCGTAGCCAATATTCCCTATGGCGGTGCCAAAGGCGGTATCAACTGCGACCCATCCAAACTTTCCCACGCTGAACTGCAGCGCATCACCCGCTCATTTATCGACCAGATTCACGACATCATCGGCCCCGGCCTCGACATTCCCGCCCCAGATATGGGCACAAACTCACAGACAATGGCCTGGATTGTCGATCAATACTCTAAGTATCACGGCTGGACACCAGCAGTGGTGACAGGTAAACCAATTGAATTAGGCGGCAGTGAAGGCCGGGAACAAGCTACCGGGCAAGGCATTGCCTTTGTCTGCGAAGCTATTCTTGCTGACTACACTATGGATTTTGCTAAAACCAAATTTGCCATTCAAGGTTTTGGCAATGTTGGCTCTTGGGCAGCCCAGTTCATTCATCAAATGGGTGGAATGGTTGTAGCGGTAGCTGATTTGACCGGCGGCATTTACAACGAAAAAGGCTTAGATGTAGAACACCTGATGCGTTATGTGCGCGAAAACAACGGTGTCAAAGGTTTCCCCGAGACCAAAGAAATTTCAGCCGATGCTATCTTCAGCTGCGACTGCGACGTACTTATTCCTGCCGCTCTCGGTAATGTAATTACCAAAGAGAACATGAAAGAGATCAAAGCCAAATTCATCATCGAAGGTGCCAATGGCCCTACAACTCCTGAAGCCGACGAATATTTGATCAAACACGACAAAGTAATCGTGCCTGACATTTTTGCCAATTCTGGTGGTGTCATGGTCAGCTATTTTGAATGGGTGCAAAACGTGCAGCAGTTCCGCTGGCGGCTTGAGCGCGTCAATCAAGAACTGAAGCTCTTGATGCTCGATTCGTACAAAGAAATAAAGCACTTAGCAAAATCAAACGAATGTGATTTGCGCACTGCCGCTTTTCAGCTCGGCATTACCCGGGTAGCCAGAGCGACATCGCTGCGCGGCCTCGATAACGAAGGCTTCTGCATGCTCAATAGCCCTCATAGTTAGACTAACCTAAAGTATTAGAAGAACAAAAAAAAGCAAAACAAAAGTAGAAAACAACAAGATGGAAGAAAAGTCATCGCCCCTAGATCACGGCAGTATCACCCTCGAACCTGAAATTCCTGGCGAAAGCACTGACCAGCTCTGGCTTAGAACTGTTTATCAAGGCGACACGGTGCCGCAGTTTACTTTGCGTGCAGTGCTCATGGGCGGCGCGCTCGGCATGCTGATGTCGATTTCAAATTTGTATACCATGCTCAAAGTCGGTTGGGCCTTTGGTGTTGCAATCACAGCTTGCGTACTCTCGTTTGTAATCTGGCGCGGCATCAGAATAGCTTTCCCCAAAGTATCTGATATGACCATCTTAGAGAATAACTGCATGCAGTCAACGGCTTCGGCCGCAGGCTACTCTACTGGTGCCACCGTCGGCATTGCTTTTGGTGCTCTGCTATTAATCACTGGCGAGCACCAACCATGGACAACCCTACTACCATGGACATTTGTCTCAGCCATGATGGGTGTGTTTCTTGCTGTACCAATGAAGCGACAGATGATCAACGTCGAACAACTGCCATTTCCCTCGGGCATCGCCGCGGCAGAAACTTTGAAGAGCCTGCATGGTCAGTGTAAAGAAGCAGTGACCCAAGCCTATTCGCTAGTGGCAGCCCTGGTGGCAGGAGCCGCTGTGGGTTTTCTTGGTAAAGGTGATTTTGCCTGGCAGATCAAAGCCAATCTGAAAATCCCAGAGCTAATTCCTTTTGGCGGTCGCAGCCTCGGGGTCAACCTCAAAGATACACCAGGCTTTGGCTGGGAGCCCAGCTTACTCTTGCTTGGAGCAGGCATGCTGGTTGGCATGCGGGTGTCACTTTCAATGTTGGTTGGCTCCTTAGTGCTCTATTTATTCTTCGGGCCCCAAGCACTCAACGCCCACGAAATCAGCGCCCCTAAAGCCATCATCAAAGAATGGGCCCTGTGGAGCGGCACAGCCATCATGGTAACCAGTGGCCTCACAGCTTTTGCCCTGGAATGGAAAACTATTCTACGCTCACTGAATATAGTGCAAGTGAAGAAAGGGGCAAGCACAGCAAATATAGACCCTCTAGCTGACATTGAAGTACCGCTAAAATGGCTTGTTTGGGGCATCATCCCCCTGGCCATCGCCAGCATAGCGCTGCAATATTTAGCTTTCTCCATCTCTCCTTTGGTTGGAATAATGACCATTGTGATGAGCTTCTTTTTGGGCTTAGTCGCCTGCCGTGCCACTGGTGAAACTGACGTGACACCAATGAGTGCCATGTGCAAAATTACGCAGCTAACCGTGGCAGTAATGGCTCCAAAGAATATTGTCACCAACCTTATGGCCGCCTCGGTCACTGCCAATATTGCCTCAAGCTCAGCCGATTTGCTCACCGACCTCAAGAGTGGATACCTGCTTGGAGCCAATGCTAGAAAACAATTTCAAGCGCAGCTTGCTGGGGTCTTCTTTGGTGTAGCAGCAGTGGTTCCGGCCTGGTACTTAATGGTGCCAAACAAAGCCGCCCTCGAAGCCTTTGAACCGCCATCAGTGAACATCTGGAAATCAGTTGCTCTGGCTCTCAGTCAAGGCATTGAGACAGTTCCGGTGACTGCACGCTGGGGCATGCTCATTGCTGGTCTAATCGGTATCGCTTTGGCCCTACTCGATAAGTTTGCTAGCAAGAAATGGAAACCATACGTACCATCAGCCATGGGCCTGGGTCTTTCGTGGGTAATGCCATTTAGCAATGCCTTTGCCTTCTTCTTAGGTGCTTTAATTGCCATGATCTGGCGCTGGGCTTCAAAGAAAAGCGCCGATTTATACGTAGTGCCGGTGGCCTCTGGTGCGGTAGCTGGCGAGTCATTAATGTGCGCGGTGATCGCCATCATTCAAGCCTTGGGAGCCCTTACCGCCAGTCACTAAGAGGCAAAACTTGAGCAAGCCTGCTGACGATAAGCAAATAGTGATTCGCGCCATCAACCAGCTTGGCCGCCGAGTAAGCGCTGCAGATGTAGCAACTAAGACCGGGCTTTCACTCAACGACAGCAACCGTTTGCTCAATGAAGTGGCCTCAGACGTAGGCGGTCACCTCGAAGTATCAAAGCTTGGCTTTGTTGCCTATCAATTTAGCCCGGGCTTTCAAAACAATTATCTGGCCACTGGTTTGCGGGCATTTGCCGAAAAAGCAAGCACACTGTTGTTCGAAATCTGTTTTTTCATAGTGAAAATTTCTTTCGGTTTAATACTACTGGCCTCTCTGGCAGTAGTGATTTTTGCAGTCATGCTGACAATTTTCGTTACTACTTTTGGCACCGAAAAGAAAAACAAAAAACAACCGTTTCTAGATTTACTGATTTTGCGCGACCTTATCTTGTGGCAGCCAAACAGGGCAAAACGACTGCTAGGTCAACCCCTAAGCACCACCGTAGAGCAAATCAAAAACGACAATTTCTTGATCAATTGCTTCTCCTTTCTCTTTGGGGACAAGAGCCCCAATAGTGACATTGAAGAAAAACAATGGCGTCTCATCGCCCAACTGATTCATGACAATAAAGGTGCCGTGACAGCAGAACAGCTAGCACCATTTATGCTCAGGGAAATTTCCACAAAAGACAATAGCGAAGATTTTGTTTTACCAGTACTCTGTCGCTTTGATGGCCGACCAGAAGTAAGTGAAACGGGTTCAATAATCTATCTTTTTCCTTCGCTGCAAGTTAGCGCTGGACCCACCGCAGTGCCCAATATGGTGCTGCCAAACTTTCTCCCGCAAGCCTTGGTAGAGTATGAAATACCTTTCTCTGAGCTTTCAAAAGAACAGATCAGACCAGTACTGGCCATCGCTACACTCAACCTGGCTGGCACTTGGTGGCTCGCTTTCACAGCTCATCGTCTAGTACATATCTACAGTTGGCAAGCAGACATACTAGCAACCTACGGCACCCTCTTCGTTCTCATCCCTCTGCTACGGTGGGTCTATCTTCATTGGGTTAATGCTGGAATAACCATGCGCAACGCTGAACGATATAAACTAGCCGAAAAGCTAAGAAAACCAGATCAAGCTTTAGAAGCAAAGCTCTCAGAGCGCGAAACAATGGCTCAAAATCAGGCGATCAGCCCTACAATAGATGCAACCTCAGTGATATACACCAGCGAAAAAGATTATTTAGAACAAGCAATTGAGGAAACGCAGCCATGAGCAGCACGGCACTGACGATAACTTCCCTGACAATTTATCCTGTCAAAAGTTTGGCTGGAATATCTTTGAATAGCGCAAAATTAGAAAATCGCGGTTTCAAGTATGACCGAGAATGGATGGTAGTAACCGAGGGTGGTCAGTTTCTTACCCAGCGAGAACTAGCACCAATGGCTCTGATCCAAACAGCCATATTAGAGCACAGCCTGCGCCTGACCATGCCCCTGGGAGACAGCGTAGAGGTTCCGCTGAGCATAGATAAAGCCCAAGCAGATGCAAAAGTAATGACTGTAAAAGTATGGAATGACACCTGTCAGGCCATAGATCAGGGCGACGAGGCAGCGGACCTGCTCTCCCGCAATCTAGAAAAAAAAGTGCGCTTAGTGCGCATGGAGCCATCATTCAAGCGCATAGTAGATCAAAAATACGCAAACTCGCCTGACAATGTTGTCAGCTTTGCCGACGGCTTTCCAGTATTGGTGATAAGCGACGAATCACTCGCCGAATTAAACAGAAGACTGGAATACCCGCTGCCCATGAATCGCTTTAGACCCAATATCACCATTGGTGGCAGTGCACCATTTGCCGAAGATAGCTGGTCTGAAATTACTATCGACAATGTCAAACTCAGCCTGGTCAAACCCTGCGCCCGCTGCCAGATAACAACTATCGATCAAGACACTGCTGAAGCCTCGCAAGAGCCGCTGAAAACACTTTCTTTCTTCCGCAAAGTAAAAGGCAAAGTCATGTTTGGCCAAAATGCCATACCGCAAAACAATGGTGAAATAAGATTGGGTGATACAGTCTTGGTCAAAGCAAAATAATAGTGAAACGATTGCGGAAACCCTACTCGAAGTTAGCAATTGCCATTAACGCCCTAGCGCTGATGCTGTGCGCTGAGCCGGCCCACGCCGCTGCCGATCATGACCTCCAACTCTGGACTCCAATCATGCTGGATCGTACTGTGTACAAAAAAGTGCACGGCTACTTAGAAGTAGCTCCGCGCATGGGCGACAATGTCTCTGGTTTAAATCAGCTTTTAATTAGACCAGCTCTCGAATACAAAGTAAGAGACAATTTTTCGCTGTTTGCTGGATATTTATGGTTGTCAAACTATACAGATGCTGGAGTACAGAACGAGCATCGCATCTGGCAACAAGTGCTCATGAACAAAAACTTCAAGCGCTGTCTACTAATCAATCGCAGCCGCATAGAAGAGAGGCTGTTTGAACCACTTGCTGGAACCGGTGTGCGACTAAGACACCTGGTTAAGGTCAACTGCCCCCTCAACAAGCGCATATATGCCACAGCTCAAGACGAACTCTTCGTCAATTTGAATAGTGTAGAAGGAGGGCCACAGGCTGGCATTGACCAAAACCGATTCTTCACCGGCTTAGGCATCAGAACACTGAAGAAAGCACGGGTAGAAGTGGGCTACCAACTTCAGTATGTTAATAGTTCAGACCAGTTCAATGATCAAGCTAATCACGCCATCGTGATACAGTCTTTCGTCGGCCTAAAAGATTAGCAGAGGAAATTTTTCGTGGACAACAAAGAATGCACTGAGCAATTTAGCCAACTGTCAACGCCGATGATTGCCGATGCCTGTGTGCGCTTGAAGCTTGCAGTGCGCTCAATGCCTGCAGGGCTCACGGCGCTAATACCAGGCAGCAAAGTAGCTGGTCAAGCATTGCCGGTAAAACACTACGGTAGCGTTGATATATTTCTGGAAGCCATGCTACAAGCAAAGCCCGGAGACATATTGTGCATAGACGACAGAGGTCGCAATGACCAGGCCTGCATTGGCGATTTAACGGCCCTTGAGGCCGCATCCTATGGCATAGCAGCGATGCTTGTCTGGGGCTGCCACAGAGACACCGATGAATTAGTGCGCATTGGTCTGCCAATATTTAGCTATGGTAGACATCCTTCGGGCCCACTTAAGTTAGAAGTAGCAGAACCGAAATCAATTGGTGTAGCGCAGCTTGGCAGCACAACCGTTGAGAGCAATGACTTTGTCTTCATCGATTCGGATGGTGCAGTTTTTGTCCATAAGGATCATATAAGCGACGTTTTCGCCACAGCCAAACAAATTTATGCAGCCGAATCGAAACAAGCGCAGCTGGTGAGAGATGGCCAAAACTTACACAGTCAACTAATGTTTGACGACTATCTAAAGAAGCGCGCCGCAGAGCCAGCCCTGACTTTCCGGGAGCATCTGCGCGCCCTCGCCAAATCGATAGAAGAATAGTCAGATAGAATTTATCGAATAGAATATCTCTAACAGAATATGTTCAAATGAAAGAGCCCAGTGTCAGGTAACAAATGCAAGCTAGTCTCAAAGTAATTCTCACTGGCCTGATATCAGCCTCTAGCTTGATGGCACTCACATGCTCACAGTCAGCGGCGGCCCCAGCAAAAGAGTTAGTGGTCACCCAACTAGACAACACCATCTATCTCACAGACGAAGCTGTAAGAATCAAAAACAACACTGGCAATTTTATTCTGGTAGCAAAAGCGCCTGATTGGAAAGTTACATGTTTTCGCAGTGACAGAAAAGTCTACTGGCAAAGCGATTTGAATCGTTTCAGCGGCGTTATGCTGCTGCATCCATGTGTCAGCGCCAAAGATCCAAGCGAAGCCAAATTACTGGGTGAAAAGAAGTACAAAGGCTACGACTGTGTCTACTATCAATCGAAAAAAGGCATGCTCGTCTACGGCGCCAAGAACATCAAAATTCCCAGCAAGGTGGCTGAGCTCTTGTGCCGCTACCTGTTCTTGCCTAGCATAAAAGAGATACCAATATTTGAAGGCACGGCAAGCGAAGAGAAGTACCAGCACAAAGAATGGTTCGACGCCCACCGCTACAAAGATTTCCTCCAACGCACTCCGGTGGCGACTAAATCAATCACAACAAAAGCCTACGACCCCAAAGATTTTGCCATTCCCCCTGGTCTGAAGAAAATGAAACTGCCTACAGAAGTGAGCTTCTCTGAGGCCAACAGAAACGATCTTGAAGGCATGATAGAAGGTGTTGGCTTCATGGGCAAAGACAAATAAAACCGTTTTGCACAACGGCGCACTACCGCAAAAACTCAATGCGCTTAGTATCCATGCCTAATCGTCTGGAGACATCCACGCTCCACTGCCACATCTTAGTGCTGAGCTTGGTGTCATACGAAGCTTTCGACGAAAGTACTTCGCGGCCATTAACGAAATATTTTCCAGTCACCTGGTAAAGCTCAGGGGCGCTAGCAAGCTGAATAACAGTGCGGGCGCCTTCTTCTGGCTTGACACCAAAGACTTTGGCATTTAGCTGTATTGCTTTGCCGATAATGCCATTGTTAGAGCCAAAGTCAGTAGCGACAATACCGGGGTGCATGGCATTGACAGTCACTCCTGTCGATTTAATGCTATAGGCCAAATGATATGAAAAAAGTATATTAGCCAGCTTGGTATCGGCATAGTTGAGAAAACCAATAGGCATTTTATCGCGCATATTGGGTGGCCCACTCAATGATGAGCGCTTATGAGCATCGGAGGAGACATTGATAATACGAGATGGTGTACTGGCTTTGAGCACATCTATGAGATAACCAGTCAACCAGAAATAGCCAAAGTGATTGAGCGCCCAGGTCATCTCTAGACCATCTTTGGTATCAGCGCGGCGCATGAACACACCACCAGCATTGTTTATAAGTACATTGAGCTTGCTGTATTTGTTGGTGAAGTTCTTAGCTAAGGTCTTCACTGATTGAAAGTCGGAAAGATCCGCAGTAAGGAAGTCGAGATTGGTATTGCCTGTCTGCGCTTCAATTTCAGCCAAGGTGCTTTCGCACTTATCAGCGTTGCGACCAACAATAATTATATTGGCACCACGACCGGCCAATTCCATAGCTGTGACCTTACCAATACCAGCAGTGGCACCAGTGATTAAGCAATTCTTGCCTCGCATCGACAAATCGGGCAAAGCGTTAGATTCCATGGATTACTTCCTTATTAAGGCTCATTGACAAACTTGCTCAATCTTTCCATGGTTTCACGGAAAGCAGCATCATCGATACAAAAACACATGCGCACCATTTCTGGTGTGCGGCCCCAAACAGCGGGGTTAGTCAAAAGCTTGTATTGCTTAGCCAATTGTTCATGCTTACTATCAAGCTTGGCCAGCAAGAAAAGACCACCACGATAGGGAGTATCGTAGCCGTCGTCAAGACCCTTTGATTTGAGCAGGGTTATCAGTTCTTCTCTTCGACTGGAGAGAACCTTGCGCTGACTGGTCAGGTAGGTCTCAACCTCGGAGAAGGCCTGAGAAACGTCCATCATTTGGTGCGGTGCCTTTTCTAAGAAAGCTGAATAGAGAGCATCCCAAGCACGCAAAATGGCAGCCGGAGGTGGAGCGACATGGGCAGCAATTTCTTGGGCCCAATCTTCATCGGGAGTAACCATAAAGCCACAACGCATACCGCCAGCCGCAAAGCTTTTAGCAATACCGTCAACCATAAATATGTTGCTACCGCTTGGCCCCGAAGCAAATGAACCGGCCGACAATGATGATGGTGTCCACTTGCCGAGGCGATGATCCGAGAGCAAGAAGAAGATTTCATCAGAGAACACATAAATGCCTTGCTTGTGGCAGTTCTCTATGATTGTGCGCAAGCGCTCTGGGTCTAAGAATATGCCACTGGGATTATTTGGCTGAGTAAGCCAGAGCAAATCTGGTTTCTCAGGCAAGGCAGCGATGTCTTTTGGTGAAATCAAGAAAGCGCGCTCAGGGGAGGTTTTTACCTCGACCAAACGAGCACCATAATAGGTGAGCATAGGGTAGAGCGGGCCATAACTGCCGTCAGGAACTGCCACCAGGCAGGGTCGACCTAAACGCTTAGATAAGGCCTTGATCATAGCGCCAAAGAGAGGGAAGACGCCCTGGCCCAGAACAATACGCTTACCTGAAATAGCTACCTTGCGGGTCCATTTCATGTAAGCAGCAACCCGCTCGCTGACAATCTGCGGCAGAATAGTAGTCTCTTCGTCTAAGAAGCCCTTGAGCAAGCCCTTAACCAGAATGTCTGGCACTGGTGATTCGAATTCACCGTAGTCGAGCCTGATTAGACCAGGCGTTTCGAGATCAACTGGTTTGGCTGCGAAGCAAGGATCTTTGCTTAGCTCTGTAATTAGAGGTGTGACTGAAAGCTTGGAACTACCAGAATGACCGGCTTCGCTGTGATTTGAGTCACCTTGCAAGTTGTTAGCATTCAACTTGCGCTCTAATACTTGATCAGGGAAAGGGAAAGTCATCAAATCATCGAAGAGCCATTCATACAAAAGCTGAGTAGGATAGGCAATGCGTGAGTAGCTCAACTCTGAGCCAATCTCCAGCCCTTCCATCCAGGCAGCCGGTGCGTTAATTAAGAAGCTCAATTCAAGGTCACGGCTGATTGTATTTTTGATCAAGCCATACAGCAGTATCAGATTTTCTGGCAATGGTTCCTGGCCGGCAAAGCGCAAGGTCATGTTAGAGCCAAGCTGAGAGCTAATAGTGAAGCTCTCTGAATCATCAATTAGGTACCAGCGGTCAGGATGCTGCCTTGCTTGCTGGCAAATTGCTTTGAAATTAATCGGGGAGGGGTTGAGCAACTGCCTCGGAGAGATTAGCACCACCTTCGGTGCCACGAGATCGTCTAATTCATTTAGTTCAGAGAGATCATCATTGCCGACGGTCAGATCTAGATCGTTATCGCAAGCCACTCTTTCATAGACGGAGGCCACCGAAGAAGATAAGAGTATGCGGTCACCTGAGCTTGCTACCATGCGCAAGACCATATCAACTAATTCAGCGCGCGAAGGCGCAATGAACAATTCAGAAGCATCGATGGGGTAGTAGCAAAAACCATTGAGGTAGCGCGCCACAATAGCGCGAATACTTAAATCGCCCCGTTCATGGGGATAGGGAATCGTTTTCACATCTAGCAGTGAGCGCGATAGACGGCTCAAGAAGCTAATCTTCTCGTGTCCGAGACGCGAAAAATCGAGTTCTTTGCGCAAGCTCTCAAGCTTCATATGATTCAAGTTGCGAACGAAGGCAAAGACCTCAGGCTCGAACCTGGTATCGGCTTGATAAACAAGCAGATCGTGAAAGACTTGCCTTCCTGCGGCTAATAGTTTCACGGCCGTGGCCGCAGATACCGACAATTCCGAATCGCGGGACATAAAGAAGTGAAAGCGAATGCCATGCTCTGCTTCTAAATCAACTAGAGAAGCCAAGTCGGTGTCATCAGCTTGTTGAATGCGACGCATCCAAACCAGTTTGCTCTCATAACCGCGGCGATCGAACATACTTTCGATGGCATGGCGCCCAGGTCTACCACCTAAAACCAGAGTAACTCTTCCACCGGGATTGAGACAAAGTTGGGCCTGCTCTAAGGCCCGAGCAATCAATGGCAAACCAAATCGGTCTTCTAAAATTCCTTGTTCAAAGCAATAGTTGCTCAGGTCATAAAGATCTTTTTCGGAAAGCGCCTCGGCATTTTCACTGTCACCAATTCCAAAGTTGAGTTCGCCTTTGACAGGGTTGGGATGCAAAACTTGAGGGATGCAGCCAATCACATGGTCAAAGTGTTGGCCAGTCGCTAGAGGTGTTGAAAGCAAGTCTGAAACTTCAGCTTGAAAAGCTTTGACAATTGGTTCACCAGCCATGCTGAGCACATAGCCACCGTCAGCAGTGGTGCCGTTGAGCCAGGTATTGAGCTTGGCCATGGTAACGGCCACCGGATTCAAATCGAGTCCTAAAACCTCTTTCACATTTGTGACGAAAAGCAAAAGCAAGCTAATCCAGCCAGAACCGGTTCCCACTTCGACGATGCGCTTACCATGGAACTGCTCTTTGCTTTTCAACAAACCTTCAGCAAAGGTTCGACCCCATAACTCAGGGGAGAATACTGCCGGAGTAAGAAGCAGTCTGATTGGATCGGGCAAGGAAGGCAAACCAACACTCTTTAGAACCAGCTGTTGCTGCTCTGGCTCGCCGTCAAAATCTGATTTCTGCGCAGTAGAAGAAGTTAGGCTCTGCTTGGCCAGGTCATCCGCCAGCTCATGCAAAATTTTGATAGCTGCTTTTTCGGTGGCTTCGTCTTCAAGAGCAGCCAGCAAAACATTGAGCTTGCTCTGCACAATATCAGCCCGGTCCAGCTTGCCGAACTCGGCATTAGGCACCTGACTACAAGCAGCAAGTATTTCTTGCCTTGACGGAACGCTGAGAAGCTTGCTCACTGCACTTCACACTTAGGTATAGGTATAAGTAAATTACTACACCATTGTACTAGCATTGCCAATATAGAAGAGAAGGTTCGCACCTACTGACAACGGGCTATGGATTTTCGGCCAATCCAGGGCGAGGAGTGACAGGTGGAGCAGCAAGACGCAAGTCATTGCCTTTCCAGCGCGACTTCAATACCGGCGTTTGCAAGACACCACGCTCAGTCAAAACTTCTTGCTGTACTTTGTCTTTCATATTGCTGAATGCTTCACCAAGGGTGGTGGCATCCCCCTTGCTCTTCAGTGACTCAATTAAGCAACGAGTGAAGACAGAGTTCTGATAATGCTTTGACTCCCACGATACTTGCGAAGGCTGGCTCGAAGAAATAACTAGTTGACCAGTACCCCTGTCTCTTATACACATCTCCGAGCCCACGAGACCGTACTAGATCTCGTATGCCGTCTTCTGCTTGAAAAAA
>CAJXZK010000012.1 GCA_913063055.1 uncultured bacterium | reverse complement strand
CCATGTGCACTTGACCGGCGATGCCGTTTTGCACGAGGGCGCAGATCATCATCTCGCTGGCGCTGGCTGTGCGGCGATTGAACAAGATAACCAGTGGTTTGCCAAACAGCGTTGCCGCCCGGCGCTTGTAGAGGTCGGTGGGCAAAGTGGTGATGCCATTGCTACTGGCGCCATGCACTTCATCGGTGAGGAAGAACTGGTCCTCGTTGAGGAAGTACTGCCTGATTTTCACGCCCTCTTCGTGGCGAAACTTGAGGGTGGCAAGCAGGCCCTGGTCGAGGAAGAAGCCGCAGCATTCCATGGCCTGGTGCATTCTGCCGCCGCTATTGCCGCGCAGGTCGAGAATCACTCCTTCGCAGGTGGCGATTTTTGCCACAGCAGCTTCTACCAGTTCGACGATATCTTCGCGATCAAAACTGCTGATGCGCAGATAGCCAATCTTGCTGGGGGAGAGGGCTGACATGACATCGGCAGGCTTTTCAGCCGCTGCGGAGGAATTGCCTGGAGCAGTAGATTCGTCAGCGCTAGACGGCGAGACGAAGGTGGAAGGTGCGATCAGCCGCTCGGTGTAGGTGTCATTGAGCGAGGCCAACATTTCGTCAGCACAGCGCAATGCCGTTTCTTCGCTGTCGATCAGGTCGTCGAACTTGTGCTCCCAGGAGCTCCAATTCGCCAATCTCGACTTGTCGAAGAAAGTAACGCCGACCAGTTCCCAGATCGCGTGATAAAGCTCAAGCCCCTGGGTTGAGGCTGTTTTTGAAATATTCATGACGATCCCTTCGGTTGAGATGTTTGCGATTTGAAGATTTCGCGCGTTAGACAGTTAGGCTCAGGTGGCAACGGCCACGCAGCAGACCTGACAAATTTCTCAGCACCTTATGCTGTGAAGAAATTCGATTGGGTGTTGCTGTGTTTTGAAGCTAAGTATTTATTCGCGGGAAATTAGATAGTGGTTATGGCTTTAAACCTAGCCAAGAAGTGTAAGAAATTAAAAGAGAATTTCTTACACCTAGATGAGATCGCACTTAGACTCGCTCCGTGCCGCCTAAATTGTTGTGAGCTTTTCTTGTACAAGGTTAGTATGGCTATCGCGAACTAACGCGCTATCAAAAAGCCTTTGGCTTGTCCGTATTTTCTGGTGCTTTCAAATCTGCTTTTTCGGCGTCAGGGGTTTGATAGAAAACGCCGCGATTGTTATAGCCTGGTCGAGCTGATTCTGGCGCGTGTGCTTCTTTTACTGCAGTCAGGATTGGCTTTACTTTGGTGTGCGGTTTTAAGGCATCAGTGCATCTGAGGGCAACTAGATCACCGGGTTTGAGTTCGCCGAATACTTCGGTCAGGCTGTTCATCATCTCGCCTCGCACAACAGGCACCCATTCCACTTCTCCGTCTTTGACGCGACAGACGAAAGTCGACAGAGTCGATGTGGTTTCAACGGCACTTGGAGGTAAGAATAAAGATGGATGGGGCCGCTTGGTTGGCCAGAAGACTTCGCAGAACATACCAGGTAGTATGCGCCAACCCGGATTGGGATAATTGAGCTCGACGGGCATGGTCCGAGTTTTTTGGTCTAGGTAATTGCCGATTCTGGCTACTTTGCCCTTGAATTTTTCGCTGGGGTGAGTTGAAACAGTAAATTCTACGTCAGCTCCTGGTACAACTCCGCCGGCTATGGCTTCAGGAACTGGGGTAACAATGCGCAGTAGGTCAAGTTCTTGCACCCGCACAATGGACGGATAAGCGCCGTGTCCTAGGGGGCCGACAAAGCTGCCTACGTGCATGTTGCGCTCGGTGACATAGCCGTCGAAGGGGGCTGTGATGGTTAGATACTGGGAGATATCTTTGTAATTTTCGCTGGCCTTTTTCGCTGCTACCAATGAGTCTGTTAACGATTTTACGGCATTGGCAGCGGCGGCAATATTTTCCTGCCAGGCTTTTACTTTCTCTTTGTCGGCTTCTACTTTTTGTCCCAAGACAACTACATCGTTGGGTGCCACTACACCCGGCACCAGTGATGCTTCTTTGGTGCGATTGTAGGTGTCTTCATCGCCCGCTAATTGTGCTTTGGCTTCCAGCAGGCTGGCTTTGGCTGAGGCCAGTTTTGATTGAGCTTGTTGTAGCTCCCCACTCACAGCTTTTGCTTTTGCTGCCGACTCGTTGCTTTGAGCTAGTAGTTCTGGGGCGATGAGGCGACAGATTACTTGTCCTTTCTTTACCTTAGAGCCTCTATCTACGCCAATCCAATCGATGAAGCCTGGTACTTTGGGATAGACCGCTACGTCTTGGTAGGCCTGAATCTCACCAGGCAACTGGTCTACCCGTGAAAGTGTTTGTTTGATTACTTCGGTGACGGGAAGCTCTTGTATATCTTGGGCTGTGGTATGGGGCACTACTGCTTTTTCTGAACAAGCGCTGAGCAGTACCATGGGTGCCAGGCTAATAGATACGGTGAGCGCTGTTTGAATGATAAGCGCTACTTCTTCAATTTTGCGATGTCGCCGTAAAACACTCATTTCTATTTACTCGCCTCGATCATCGGGATGTATAGACGGTGAGGCAGTAGAGCTCTTCCGCTGCACTACCGCAAAAACTAAGGGCAATATCGTTAGAGCCGTCAGTGTTGACATTGTCAGCCCACCAATAACGGCACGGCCTAATGGCGCACTCTGGGCTCCGCCTTCGCTTAGGGCCAGGGCCATTGGCACCATTCCTGATACCATGGCAATTGAGGTCATTAGAATTGGACGCAAGCGCTCTTGTGCTCCAAAAAGTGCTGCTTCTAGAGCTGTTTTTCCACCCAGGCGGCTGTTCTCTGCGTAGTTAACCAGGAGGATGGCGTTGCTTACCCCAATACCGATAGACATGATTGCACCCATGAAAGACTCAATGTTGAGAGTGGTGCCAGTTAGTCGCAGCATAACCATGACGCCGCAAACAATAGCTGGAGCTGTTGAGAGCACTATCAAGGCCAGTTTGGTCGATTGAAAATAACCGGTCAACATCAAGAAAATCACAACCAGAGCAAGAGAAAGCCCAATGAAGAGGTGTGAGAAAGTATCGCTTAATACAGGTACTTGTCCGGCTACTTTGACTCTCACGCTGCGGGGCGGCTCACCGGCTCGGGCCAGCGCTGCTTTCACTTCTTCTCCCACATGGCCTAGATCCATGCCCTCAATATTGGCAGTGAGCGAGACCATGCGCATCATGTTGTCGCGGTCGTACTCTCCTACGCACTTGCCATACGAGACCGTGGCCACGTCTCCTAAGAGCGGGTGCTCGCTGTTTTCTTTGAGCATGATCGGGAAGTGCTTGAGCGCTTCCATCGACTGTATTTGGTTTTGCGGTACCTGCACTTGCACCTGGTAGGCCACCCCGGTTTTTCTATCCATCCAGAAGTTTTCTAAGATGTAGCGGCTCGAAGATGTTGCTGGTACAAGGGCTTTGCCTACCTGGGCCGGTGTGAGGCCAAATTGGCCGGCCAGTTCTCGATCAATGTTGACGTCTACGGTGGGATAGTCGAGGGGTTGGCCGTACTGTAAATCGCGCAGGTATGGAATCTTAGCCATTTCGGCTTTGACCTTGTCGGCAAAGAGCCTGCACTGGGTCAGGTCTGGGCCCTTCACTATCACTGATATCGGTGTGGGCGAGCCAAGATTCATGATTTGACTGACTAAGTCTCCGGGCTCAAAGCTGAAGCTTACGTGGGGCATCTCCTGGGCAAATTTGCTGCGTAAGACGTCTTTGAAGTGGGCTAGGTCAATATTGGCTTCTTTGCGTAAACTGACGTCCATGACCGCTTCGTGGGGGCCGCTGGTCCAGAGAAACACAGAGCTGATGACAAATTGCACTGGCTGCTGACCGGCATAGCCCAGAGTGGCTTCGACGTTTCCAGGGCCTGCTTCACGCTTAATTATGTCAAGCATTTGCAAGGTCTTCTCTTCGGTTACTTCTACCCGTGTGCCTGTGGGGCAGCGCATTCGCACTCTGAAGTCAGTAGTGTCTGAGCTGGGGAAAAGCTCGCGACCGCTTTGGCAAAAGAGCAGAACGCTGAGTGAAATAGTCACCAGGAAGTAAACGGGAATGACAATCAGGCGCATGCTCATGAGCTTTTCTACCAAGGCCGCGTGACCAGCTTTGAACTTGGCAAAGAAGCCTTTGCTTTCATCTTCATTTTCTTTATGCTTGATCAAATATACGGCCATAACTGGCACCAGGGCGCTCGACATAAAGAACGACCAGACCATGCAGAAGCCGACTGCTAGTGAGAGTGGCACGAACAGTGCTTTGGTCACTCCAGTCATGAAGAAGGAAGGTACGAAGACGGCAATAATTGAAAGCATTGCCAGAAGTCGCGGCACCCGGGTTTCAAAGCCTGCAGCCAGTGTTGCTCTGGTCACAGCTTCGCCTCGTGCCATGTGGGCATGGATGTTTTCGATGTCCACCGTGGCTTCGTCCACGAGGATGCCAATGGCTAGCGCTAGGCCCGAGAGGGTCTGCATATTGATGGTTTGGCCCGTGACGTAGAGCGATAAACTGGCGCCCAGAAGCACGCAAGGAATTGTCGTAATGACAATGAATGTACTGCGCAGATCGCGTAAGAAGAGGAAGATCATCAGGCCTGGCAAAATTGCACCCAGGGCCCCTTCGCTGAGAACACCCTTGATTGAATCGGTGACGTGTTTTGATTGGTCAAACTCGTAGCTGATAGTGACGTCTTCGGGTAAGAGGCGCTGCATTACAGGCAGATGCTCTTTTAAGGCATTGACCACCGATACGGTGGAGGCATCTGCTCTCTTTACCACCGGCACATAGACTGTGCGTCGGCCGTTGTGCAGGGCGTAACCCGCCAAAATGTCACTGCTGTCGCTAACTGTGGCTACATCGCGCATAAACACAGTAGGGCCGGGGCCCATTTTTATAGGCAAATAGTCTAACTGGTGGATGTCGGGCAGGTCGGTATTGATTGGCGTAATCTGCATATAGTCGCCAATACGGGCGTTGCCAGCTGGCACGATTTCGTTGCCCGTGGCCAGTGCTTTGACAATCATGTCTCCAGATATATTGAACTGCCTGAGTTTTTGGCTGTCGGCACTAATGACAATGGTGCGAGCGTTTCCACCAAAAGGTGGCGGCGCTGAGGCACCGGGAATGGTGCCTAGTTCTGGTCTTACTCTGACAAAGGCCAAGTCTTGGAGCTGCTCAATAGTTTTGGTTTTACTAGATAGCACTAGTTGCCCCACGGGCAAACTGCCGGCGTCGAACCTCAGTACAAAAGGCTCGACTGTGCCTGGCGGCATCAAGGTGCGGGCGCGGCTGACCATGGCAACGCAGGTAGATAGAGCCTCTGACATGTTTGTGCCAGGATGAAAATAGACTTTCATCATGGAGATGTTTTGAATGGTCTGCGACTCAATATGGTCAACGCCTGGAATGTACAAGAAGTGCACTTCATAGGTAGAGACTATGTAGCCTTCCATTTGATCTGGTGCCATGCCGCCGTAGCCTTGCACGACATAAATGACTGGCATGTTCAGGTCAGGAAAGATGTCTTCTTTCATCGACATCAACGCCATCACCGATGCCAGCATCAGGCTTATAACCGCAACAATGACGGTTATGGGGCGCTTCATTGATACGATTTGCAGCCACATATTAAGCCGTTGCCTCCATATCTATGACCCGGTCTATCATGGCTTGACCTCTGGCGTTGGTCTCAAGGCCCCGTCGTTGTTATTGTTGTTGTTGTTGTTGCTCTGGCCTTTGTTTGTCTCGGCCGCTGCCACGAGTTTGAGGAAGGGCTGGATATCGCCATGAGCATAGGCGATCGCTAAAACAGATTGCCACACTTTAATTTGAGCCTCAACGTTCTCGGCTTGTGCTTTGGCAAGAATGCGTTCGGCTTCTGCTACTTCCATAACGTTGGTTAAACCAACCCTATATCGCTCTCTTGCTTTGATTTCATTTTCTTTCGCCGCCACAAGCAAAACCGGCGTCTCATCAGCGATTTCTTCAGCGCGGCTCAATAAAATTTTGGCTTTCTTGTCTTCTCTAATTAACTCTTGCATAGCCAAATCGTAGTTGGAGCGCTGCGCTTCAATAGACGAGCGCTCGGTGATTTTCTGCGCTTTGATTTTGAAGTATTCCATTACCGGAAACTGAAATGTAAAACCGACGGTCCAGTTGGCCGTTTTGGGGATGATGCCGCTGGCGATTGGTTTAATAAAACGGCCATTGCCAGAGCCTCTTCCCCAGATGGCAGACTCTAGCCATAGGTGTGGATACCAGCTATGGTCGAGTAATTTTAAACGCGATTTGGCGACATCAACGTCGGCCATTTTCAAGATTGCCAGAGGGTGCTTTGCTAGATTGGCTGGCGCATCGGGCATGGTAAGGGTGGTGAATTTTGGTCGCGAAATTAAGGGCTCTGCCACCGGTTGTATCAAAGCTCCGGCCATGCCAATAGCTTCCGCTAGATCTTGTTGAGCTAAATCGGCGTCTCGTCTGGCTTGAATCAGTGCAATTTTTGCTAGTGATACTTCGGCATCTGCACGAGCGGCATCTACCCCTGGTTTTAAACCTTTATCGCAGAGGGTGTGCACCACTAACGACCAATCGGTCATGCGATCTAGAGTGGCCTGACAAACCAATATTTGTTGCTGAATCAACAATAACTTGAGATACAGCAGTGCACTGCGTGTGGTCACATCCAGCTCTGTGAGCCGCAATTCGGCTGTCGATTTTGTTAGCGATTGTTTTGCTAATCTGACATTAGCGGCTCTGCGGCCAAAGTCGACTAGCTCCCAAGAAAAGTTGAGGCCAGCGTTGGAGCCAAAGATACTGTTGAAACTTGAATTGGTGGCCGGTGCACCCGATTGAATCGGAATGACGTTGAGGTACTGCGGCAAAATGGTGCCAGCTGTGACGTTTTGCGATGCTCTTAATTCTTGAAAGAGCATGTCCATGCGCGGCAGATACTGAGTGCGAGCTACTGACACTTCGCCTTTGAGCTTGTGGGTTTCTTGGTTTGCTCTGGCGATTGATGGATATTTTTTGTTAGCTGTCTCCACCGCATTGAGCAGAGTCATGCGCACAGAGGGCTCATTCAATTCGATTTTGGGTCGGAGCTTGATTCTCTCTGCTTCGCTATCGGCCTGGGCAGAGTTGTTAGCTGGACTTGTATTGTTTGCTTGACTTGTATTGTTTGCTTGGGCTGAGTTGTGTGCTTGAGCTGCGCTATTTGCCTGGGCTGCGTTATTTACTATCAACCAAAGCGTTAATAGCGCAACCGTTGCTGCGACAGGCTTCATCACTGTAGATAGTCTGCTCAGCATGCGATTGATTGCAATTTTAGGGTGCCCAGAAACGTCAAGTCGAACAGCTTCTAGCTTATCCGACCTTGATTTTAGCGCAATTAAATTAGCAAATAATAAGTGTGGCTAAGCTCTTGGTAATAAGACTGTTATGAGCTAATTGTCAGTAAAATCGATCCATGGACCGTGCGTATAGTCTTTGTATCAAGTAACTCGGGTGTTGAATTAAGCTGCTAGCGCCCGCAACGAGGGTGACCCTTGGTGTCAGACAAGAGCAATTTCGATTGGATTGAGCAATATTTGAAGCAAGCTCTCCTTTATAAAAGAGGTCAGTCTGGCAATACTTCGACTTTGCAGTTGCATGCTTTCCTGCTAAGAGCTCTTGATTTAAGCAACGAAGGGAGATACGAAGCGGCGGCCGTTGTCTTTTGTGAGGCCCTGGCTTTCGCCAGGCTAAATCTATCAGAGCTAGAAGGATCGAAGAGTAACGGGGCTTCTATCAATGGCGCACTAGACGTAGAAGAGTTGTCGACTATTGCTGATCTTTGTTTCGGTTATGCTCGTGTTTTGGCGGAGCTTAACAGCGTGCGCCAGGCCTTAGATCTTATGTATCTGGCAATCAGGCTGTACACTCGCCTTTATGGTGTCGCTGATGGTCGTGTCCTATTCTGTGCAAGTCGGTTGAAGGAGTTAGCTCTGTCTTTCCCGGCTTATATTTCTGTAGCAAGAATTCTATTTTTCTTGAGGGCACATAAGGCCTTGGCTGGTTTGATTCGAGCTAAGTTTCTTTTTGAATCAAGTTGGCCGGAGTGCTGCGTGATTGTTGAGAACTTAACATCGGACTATTGTCTGCGCCTTGACAAGGGTACTAGCTATTCGGCCGGGTTGAGTGCCGAAGAGATTGAAGATATCGAGATAGTTAATTGCGCGGTGGAGTTAATTAGAAGAACTGCGGGCTCTAGCGCGGCTCGACTGGTGGTATTTCCAGCTTATGACAGTCAGTTTTTCTCAACCTTGTGTCACATGAATTTTAGTGGTTACGTTGCAGAATTCAATCGTTCAGTCGGCAAGGAGATTCTAATTCCTGTCCGCTGTGAAATTGGTTATGTTCCTGAAGATTCGCCGCAGTCTACCGTTTCATATCTGTTTGTTCAGAAGGGGCAGAGGCTTGGCTTAGGCAAAGGGGCGATGGTTGTGAATAGTCCGGAACGGAATTTACCTCTCAAGTGGAAATGTTCTGAATTTGATGATTTGTGCGGTCTGTTCAATAGTCGATTGCGCAAGTTGCGTTCTGCTGAGAAGTTCTACAGGCTCGATAATGGAAGGTCGGCAGTAATAAATGCCTATCTCTACTGTTCTTCTGATCAAGCTAGTGCTTTGATTGGTGCAGTGCCGATGCGCACTCCGCGGCTATTTCAAGCTTGAATGGTCCTTTAGATTTCGTTGCCGTGTGAATGCCTCTTCTTTTCGTTTCCCCCCGTATTGCGGCTTCCAAAACTGTCAGATTTTTTGAAGAAAAAATGACAGTTTTGGAAAGTAATAAAAGCTCTTCCTGCCTTATTTATTGTGCAGTTTTTCTTGTCTCATTTTTCGAGTGAAAATGAGACAAGAAAAGTACTTAGAAAAAGGACTTATGAAAGTACTGAGCCGGCATACTACGAGGCACTAATAAATAGAAGTAGTCGCGAGGCATAGTGGGCTGCTAATTCGTCCGCGCTTCAGAGTCAGTTTTCTTACCATTGAAGGCAAAGACGCGACTGGAGAACTCGGGCAATGAAGCTGAGCCGCTTATGGTGCGGTCGACTGTATTTACCTTCCCAGTCATATGAGCGATTGCCTTTTCGCTTCTACGAGTCATTCGCGCTAATTTTGAACGGGAGAAATCTACAAATAGTATAACTTCGCCGGTTTCAGCCTGATAGTTGCCCCACAGGGGAAACGTTCCCAATAGACCTTTATAGGTGCCTTGTACTTGTTGCTCTCTGACGCTTGTGATTGTAACTGTGGGCTTTCGCCTGATTTTGGGAATTTCGACTTTCCAAACGCCAATGAAATCATTCAGGTCCACCGCATTTTCTTTTAGCGGCGGGGCCACCTCAATAGTGGTCACTTTTCCTTGCAAGGTCTCACCGAAGGCTGGTTCTATATTGCTTGGTGTGATTGCCAGGCAAATTACTGCTAAGTTGAAAACGCAAAGTTGAGCTGTCCTCTGGGCCTTGAGAACGCTTGCCTTCTGCTTCAATGGCTGTTGTTTGCTAGAATTCAATCGACTTATCTCCTGCGCCTGCGCTGTTTTAGTTTTTTACGGACTCGATTTTTCGCGTAAAAGGACTTATAAAACCCATACGTATTGAGTGAGCAAATAGTTTCAGTTTTCAGCAAAAGTTTTTTCGCAGCGGCAGAATAGAGAAGTGCGCAGCGCTGAGATTTGTTTAGTCGGCTGAGGCGCTAACAAAAGATGCAATCAGGAAACCAATATGACAGACGACAATTCCAGTAGCAGCGGTTTCGTGGACAAAAAGCAACCGACCTTCTATATCCCCCATGGAGGTGGTCCTTGCTTCTTCATGGAAGGCATGGGGCCCGCGGGCACCTGGGATGGTATGGGCAATTGGCTAAAGGCTTTGTCAAAGGCCGTTCCTCAAAAGCCCACGGCACTTTTAGTTGTTTCGGCCCATTGGGAAGAGCCTAAAGTCACAGTCAATACTGCCGCCGAGCCAGACTTACTTTACGACTACTATGGCTTCCCGCCCCATACCTATGAGATTAAATACCCAGCCCTTGGCGCTCCGGTCGTAGCCAAGCAGATAATCGAGCTGCTCCACGAAAAAGGAATTGAAACCAGCACAGATTCAAAGCGCGGTCTTGACCACGGAGTTTTTATTCCTTTTAAGTTGATCTATCCCGCTGCCGATATTCCCATCGTGCAGCTCTCGCTCAAAGAAGGGCTTGACCCGGCTTTTCATATTGGCGTTGGCAAGGCCCTTGCTCCTCTGCGTGAACAGGGGGTGTTGATTGTGGGAAGTGGAATGAGCTATCACAATTTGCGTTCTTTTGGCAGCGGAGACAGTGGCCCTCACTCTGCTCATTTTGATCAGTGGCTAGACCAATCTATAACTGGTCAAGACGAAGCGGTGAGAAGTAAAAAGCTTATCGACTGGGAGTCTGCTCCTTCGGCTCGGGCCGCTCATCCGCGCGAAGAACATTTATTGCCGCTGATGGTCGTGGCTGGGGCCGCTGGCGCTGATGTGGGACGGCGCACCTACAATGAAAAAGTCATGGGTATGACCATTTCTGCCTATCAATTCTGAGAAGAAATTAGCCGAAGTCAAGCGCTGTCATAGAAAGCCAAGAGGTGCTTTGGGGTGCGACAATTGCACCCCTGTTGCTACTCCGCTGGATATGCTCCGCGGTCTGTACGATCGTCTACTGTTTTTTACGGTCTTCTACTGTCTTCTACGGTTTTGTCTGGTTCTGTACGGTTTTGTCCGGTTTAAGGAATCCCTTTATAGCGATACTTTTCAAATGCAGGGGTGACTATGAGCTCGCCAGATTCCAAATCTAGTGCTACATCAAGTGCTACTTCAAGCGCTAAGCCGGAGACCAGGTCGAATGCCAAGCCCAGCTCTAAATCAACAAATAAATCTAGCGTTCTTGTGCACAATGCCTACGGCAAGTCTGGCGTTCGTCTCACTAAAGTAATTCGACATGCCGACTATCAAGAACTGAAAGAACTGACAGCCAATATTCAGTTAGAGGGCGGCTTTGAAGGTTCGTACTTAGAGGGCGACAACAGTCAAATCATTGCCACTGACTCAATGAAAAATACTGTCTATGTTTTGGCGGCCGAGCATCCCCTCACTACTCTAGAGGGCTTTGCTCAAGACCTGGCACTGCATTTCTTGAAGACTTATTCACATGTTACTGAAGCCACAGTGCATCTAGTAGAAGACCTTTGGCTGCGGATTCCCGCCGATGGCAAGCCGCACCCCCATGCTTTTGTTTCGGCTGGCAATGAGAAGCGCATTGCTTCTGTGGTGGCTGATCGTGAGGGCATTTCATTGCAGTCCGGAATAGACAATTTGGTAGTGGCAAAAACTACCGATTCGCAGTTCTGGGGCTTCATTCGCGATCAATATACAACTCTTCCTGAAGTGCGCGATCGCATTATGGCCACGAGCATTGAAGCCTCATGGCTCTATCGGGCTGAGACTAAGATCGAAGCTGAGAAGATTGATTTCAACAAAAATTACGACACTATCCGCAAAATCATTCTTGATGTTTTCGCTACTCATAACAGTTTGGCGGTGCAGCAAACCCTGTACGAAATGGGTGAGGCTGTGCTGGCAGCAGTTTCTGATATTGAAGAAATCACTATAACCATGCCAAATCAGCATCGCATTGCCTTCAATTTAGAGCCTTTTGGCAAAAAGAATCAGAACGAAATATTCTTCCCTATCGATGAACCTTTCGGCCTAATCTCAGGAACAATCAAGAGAGGTGCCTGATTTGTCAGAATCAAGTAAGTCAGTGAGTGAGCCTCTTGGCCAAGTTCAAGCTGAACCAATAGGGCTGCCGTCAAACCAGGGCAAATGGGCCATTCGCAGTCGGCGTGTATTGCGCTCGAAAGGCTTTGAGTCGGCCGCATTGTTAATAGAAGCTGGGCAGATTAGCAAAATCGTGGCCTTTGACAAAGTGCCTTCGGGCTACGCCCTTGAAGATGTGGGCGACTTGATTGTTATGCCTGGGGTGGTAGATAGTCATGTTCATATCAATGAACCTGGTCGCACCGAGTGGGAAGGTTTCACCACTGCAACTCGGGCTGCCGCTGCTGGTGGTATCACGACTCTTGCTGACATGCCTTTGAATTGCATTCCGGTGACTACCAGCGCTGAGGCTTTTCGCGAGAAACTCAAACATATTGAAGGTCGACTCTCTGTTGACCTCTGTTTCTGGGGTGGAGTTGTGCCCGGTAACAGTGCTGAGCTGAACAAGATGATAGATCTTGGAGTAATGGGCTTCAAGTGCTTTCTCATTCATTCAGGAATTGATGATTTTCCCAATGTGGAGCGCCACGATCTAGAGCTGGCCATGCCGATTTTGGCTACGCGCGGCCTGCCGCTGCTCGTGCACGCTGAGCTTGACTGTTCGCATAATTCAGATGGCTCGCATTTGGAGCAATCGAAGCTAGACGGCGACTTCGCTGCTGCACCGCATAAATACTCAAACTTCCTCAACTCACGCCCGCGCTCGTGGGAAAACGAAGCGATTAAACTAATGATTGATCTCTGCCGCGAGTTTGATTGTCGCGTGCATATCGTTCATTTGTCTTCCTCTGACGCTCTGCCTATGATTGCTGCGGCTAAGAAGGAAGGGCTGAAGTTAACCGTGGAGACCTGTCCCCATTATTTGACTTTAGTGGCTGAAGATATTGCCGATGGTGATACCAGATTTAAATGTACCCCGCCCATTAGAGAAAGAGAAAATTGCGAAAAACTCTGGCAGGGCCTGGCTGATGGCACAATTGATTTCATTGTTTCGGACCATTCTCCTTGTACTCCTGAGTTGAAACTTCTAAAGGAAGGCAATTTCGACAAGGCCTGGGGTGGCATTTCTTCTCTGCAATTTGGCTTATCGGCAGTATGGAGTGAAGCCAAAAAACGTGGACATACACTCGCCCAGGTTAGTGAATGGATGTCCAAGCGTCCAGCGCAGTTTCTTGGCTTGGCCAAACGTAAAGGCTCATTAGAAGAAGGCATGGACGCCGATATCGTTGTCTTTGACAGCGAAAAGTCTTTCAAAATTGAGCCATCAATGATTGAGCATCGCCACAAGGTTACCCCCCATGAAGGGCGGATATTTACTGGCCAGGTGCAACAAACCTTTGTTCGCGGAATCAAAGTATATGATCAGGGAAACTTCTCAAAAGAGCCTTCTGGTAAGGCTTTGATGGGTACAAAATCGGGAGAGTATGTCGATGCAAACGTCCATTCTTGAGGCTTCTGCCTTCACTGGTTTGATTGATTTAGCCACTGAAAAACTTGGCGGAAAGGCCCTCAGCTGCAGTGATGAATTTTTTGCTGAGAAAGAAAACTTGCTCATGCCTGGTCGCGGCATTTTCATTGAAGACAAATACACTAAAAATGGCAAATGGATGGACGGCTGGGAATCGCGGAGAAAGCGCGGCCCTGGCCACGATTGGTGCATCATCAAACTCGGTTTGCCAGGTGTTATTCGTGGCGTCGATATCGACACTAATCACTTCTTGGGCAATCATCCCCCCTATGCATCGCTTGAAGCCTGCATCGCTGACCCAAATGAGCATGCTGACAAACTTGCTGCTTCGGATAAATGGGTTGAAATTGTGCCCCGCTCAGCGCTAAAGCCTGGCTCCCAGAACCTCTTTGCCGTATCAAGTGGTGAGCGTTTTACCCATGTGCGTTTGAATATTTATCCTGATGGTGGCGTTGCTAGATTGAAAATCTATGGTGATGTTATTCCTGATTTTTCTAAAATAAAAGCGGATGCTCTGGTCGATTTGGCCGCGGTGGAATTTGGTGGTCATGTAGTTGCTTGCAATGACATGTTCTTTGGCAATATGGACAATTTGATTATGCCTGGTCGCGGCAGAAACATGGGCGATGCCTGGGAGACACGACGCAAGCGTGGCCCTGGTCACGACTGGGTTATCGTCAAGTTAGGCCAGCCTGGTTTAGTGAAAAAACTAGAAGTTGATACTGCCTTCCACATTGGCAATTATCCTGATACCTGCTCTGTAGACGGTTGCTATTCGCCAGATTTGGAAATGGACAATCTTACCTGGCCCCAAGCCCATTGGAAAGAGCTTCTCCCGCAGCTTAAGCTGTCGGCGGATAAGCAGCACCACTTTGAGGACGAGATAATTGATATCGGCAATGTTACCCATGTGCGCTTAAATATCTATCCTGATGGCGGGGTGGCTCGCTTGCGCGTGCACTGTCGTCGCGCCCAGACCTAGGATATGGGTTGAAAATTGCCGTGTACCGGAACTGCTCTATAAGAACCTATAGGTAATAACTTTTTGAATATCGACCAGCTTAATCAATCATCAAGTGAGCTACTGCAAGCAGAGTTACTGCGTTGCTGTGGCAGCGCTCGCTGGGTAAAAGAGCTGATTGCTGGCCGCCCTTACGCTACTGAAGTTGATCTCTACAATGCCTCCGATCGCATCTGGCAGAGCCTAAGCTCTTCTGATTGGTTGGAGGCATTTAGTCATCATCCCAAGATTGGTGATTTGGAGAGCCTTAAGACTAAGTTCGCCAGCACTAGTGCTTGGGCCTCTGGTGAGCAGGGCGGTGTGGCCCTGGCCAGTCAGAGGGTGCTGGAAGAGCTAGCAGCCGGAAACAAAGATTATGAAGCGAAATTTGGCTATATTTTCATTGTCTGCGCCACCGGTAAGACTGCTAGCGAGATGTTAGCCTTGTTGCAAGAACGGCTACATAACAGCCCTGAGGTAGAAATTGTAAGAGCTATGGAAGAGCAAAACAAAATCACACGGTTAAGGTTGGAGAAACTTTTAGGGTTATAGAAACTTTTAGGGCTGTAGAAGCTCATCTTGTTGTAGAGACCTAGTTAATTGGAGATTGGTGCCATGAGCAGAATCACTACCCATGTTTTAGATACTTCGTTGGGCCGCCCAGCAGCTGGCGTTGACGTTGTTCTTGAATACAAGGGCCTTGATGATTGGGAAGAAGTCGGACGCGGGACCACCGACAAAGATGGCCGCTTCAGCGACTTAGTACCAGCGGGTTGGGCTAATCGAGCCGGGACCTATCAGCTTACTTTTAATACTGGTGGTTATTTCGAAAAGACCCATCGGCAAAATTTCTACCCTACGGTGCCAATTATTTTTGAAGTGGTCAATCAAGACGAGCACCACCATGTGCCGCTCTTATTGAGCCCCTTTGGTTATTCGACCTATCGAGGAAGTTAGTCTATTTAGCTTAGATGCCCAGTTTAAATCAGGAGTGCAAGATGAAAGTCAGTTTGCCCGAGGCCACCACTAAAGATGTATTCGCCAAATTGGCTCAGGCCAATGGTGCTTTTAATCAGTTTTATCCTGGTGAGTCGTCCGCCAGGCAGCCGGTGCACACTGTATATGGTGGCGCTCAGTTGTTTAAGGCCGACTCCGCTAAAAAGCTAGGCACTATGGCCGTTGCTAGCCTAGAAGAGTACGCTGCCGATGCTGATACTTTGGCTAAGGCTCTTGATTTGCCGGGCAAAGAAACGGGCTTGGCCAATAAAATTTATGAGCGGGTTAAAGAGAAGCTCAAGCGCGACGCCGTCGAAGACTTCCGCATTGACTTTGAAGATGGGTACGGCAACCGTCCCGATTCTGAAGAAGACCATCACGCCGAAGCCGCTGCCAAGGAAGTGGCGCGCGGTATGAAAGAACAGCTACTTCCTCCTTTCATTGGCATTCGCATTAAGCCTTTCAATGAAGAGCTGAAACATCGCAGCGCTCGTACTCTCGATATTTTTATCACTACTCTGGTAGAAGAAACTGGTGGCTTGTTGCCAGCCAATTTTGTGGTGACTTTGCCTAAAGTAACTATCCCTGAGCAAGTAACTGCTCTAGTTGAGCTGTTGGCCTTGCTTGAGAGCAAGACTGAGTTGCGTCCAGGCAGTCTCAAAATGGAAATAATGATCGAGCAAACCCAGGCCCTCTTTAATCGCAAAGGCGAAAGCAATATGCCTCTCTTGGCTGAAGCTGCTCAGGGGCGCTGTGTGGCTGCTCACTTTGGTACCTACGACTACACCGCCTCATGCAACATCACCGCTTCTGAGCAGCGCATGGACCACCCATCTTGCGATTTCGCCAGGCACATGATGAAAGTGACTTTTGCCGGAACCGGTATTTGGCTGTCAGATGGCGCTACCAACGTTATGCCTGTGGGCCCTCATCGGGCTGAAGTGGGCAAGCGGTTGACCGCCGCGCAAAAAGCTGAGAACGCCGAAGTGGTTCATCGCGCCTGGAAGTTGGCTTATGATCACACCCGTCATTCTCTCGTGCATGCATACTATCAGGGCTGGGATCTCCACCCCGCGCAGCTTCCTGTGCGTTATGCCGCTTGTTATGCATTCTTCCTGGAAGGTTTAGAGGCTGCTTCTCTCAGACTCAAGTCTTTCATGGAGAAAGCAGCACAAGCTACTCTGGTTGGCGATGTCTTTGACGACGCTGCCACTGGTCAGGGATTGCTCAACTATTTCTTGCGTGCCATCAACTGTGGTGCCATTACTTTGGACGAGATCAAAGCCACTGGTTTAACCCTTGAAGAGATTCAAACCAGATCGTTCTTGAAGATTCTCGATGGTCGCACTAAGAGGATTGCAAGCCGATGAAGCTTGCTTGATTTGGGGTATGCCGCGAAATATTTATGGACTAAGGTCGTGTTGTGTAATCAGCTGACCTTTTACAAGGCCATGTTTGCACTTCTTTCCTGTGGTTGCGCCAGAGTCGGCTATCGCATCCATTGGGAGAGCTGACAGTGGCATTTTTGTTGTGAGAAGATCCGCATTGGTAAATGGCGCACCTTTTTCTAGATCTTTAGCGGCAACCATGACACTAGCTAATTCCTCCTTTGTGTCTGGCACATCGACTATTACAAGCTTCTCAAGCATTGTTTTACTGAGTGGTTTTCCGAAATCACGAATGCTAATAACTTGAGCTATGCCAATATCCTCTGTCGATTTACTTCCTACAATTTCAGAGTTTGCCGCTGCATCCGCAGGAACACTTCCGCTATCTACTAACTTGTCCTCAACATCTTCTGCTTTAATTTCTGCGCCTTTCTTTATGTCACGCAGTGCATAAACTATGTGACCGGTTGGGTTGCTGCCATGTTTTGGCTTGGACGATTCTGCACAGCCGGACAGTGAAATTAGCATGCTGATGGTAATGACAGAGGTTGAGTGAGCTATTCGGCTTGCTTTGTGAGCCAATCTTGTGGGCATGAATTACAGTCTCGCTAGGAAATGAAAGCACATTATAAGTGAATTCTGAGTTTCTGGGTTCGATGGCTAATCAAGTCATGTCATTTTTGCCGTGGATTAAAACTTGGGATTTTCTCGTTTTGGCTTTTGTCACAATGTGACTGAAGGCGAAACTTTTGCTTGCCACCCTTGGGTGGTTCTGTTAAGCTCGGAGGGTAAGATTGGAAATTACACCAATCGAATTTGACCCGTCGCAAGACAACTTGTCGGATTAACCGCACTAAAATGACTGCCCGTAACGCCTACAGCTATTACTACTATACCTACTCCCTCGGGGTCGGCTAGTTGGCGTTGTCATAAAAGTCTAGAACTTATGAACAAAAAGCCTTCTCGTCGATCGAGAGGGCTTTTTCTTTGCTTTAAAAATCAAAAAACAGAACATCAGAAATTCAAAAAAAGGATAAATACGTCATGCTTCAGAAACTCGAAACCATTGCAGTACATGAAAGACCGGCTGTTACGCTCAGTCTTGTTGCTGACACAGTGTCTGGTCCTAGTGCTGTCACCGCCGGGGCGGCATCAACAGATGCTGGCTCCGCAGCCGCCCTGGCCGCGTTTAAGGTGCGCGTGGACGAATTGATTGGCAGTCACCCCATCGTCAACTCGAACCAATTTACCTCATGGTTTAGCCAGGGCGACGCAAGCCCAGAACAGTTGCGCCAATTCACAGTGCAGTTCTCTGTCTTCAGCCATCTCTTCATCGAAGCGCAATTGCGTAAGTGCATCAATGCCGTTGATTTGGCCAGCTACAGAGCGAGCAAAGAGATTTTGATGAACGAGTTAGGTGTGATGTTCACTGCCGATGGCTCCATCGATAACGGTCGTTTTCGCTTTACTGCTGCCCATTTCGAGTGGTTGGCTGATTTTGCTAGCCACCTTGGTCTTGAGTTTAATCAAATTGGCAAACGCAAACACGGCAGCGCATCTACTTTGGCATTCTGTGACGCGCTGATGAATTGGTACAGCTCGGACGATGAATCAACTGCTGCCGGTGCTTCTCATGCCATCGAACATTGGGCCGCTGCTGGTTTTTGGAAAGAGTTAATTGCTGGCTTGAAGATTATCAAAGAGAGCCAAATCGCTGATCTTCCTCTGGGCTTCTGGGTCTTTCATGATCAAATAGAAGATCAGCATGCTGCTCATACCGACGACGAGCTAGCTGCTGCTTTTGCTAAGCCAGATTTTTGTGAGGAAGCATTTTTAGCTGGTGGCAAAGCCATGCTTGATGCTGTGGCAATTTTCTGGAATGGGTCGGACGAGCAGCGGAAAGCGATTTGAGATGGTTTCGGTAGAGCCAATCGAAGTGCTTGGCTCTACCAGCGACGGCGTAGTACTCTCGTTAACTGCACCACAAAGAAGGCAATGGAGCCGATAAGAAAGATGATGCTAACCCAAACGGTGTTCTGGCCCTGACTGGTTTGTCCGCGAATTAAGTGTGCCTGTTCGGGGTTTTTGGGATTATAGTAAACCTGAACTTGGCTGTTATCTGGATATCGGCTGGTGATCTGCTGTGCTTCTTTTTCTGTTGAAAAAAATGGCTCCGGCTCCGTTATGAGCGTGCCTTCATAGGATTTGCCGTTGATAACGTAGGCGTAAAAAACTCTTGGACAAAACGTAACCCTACGGCTTCCAGACTTTTCTATCTTCGTATTCTTTACTACACCCGTTACTGCTGGCCAGTTTAGAGATGCCTTTGCGTCAGTGTCGGTAACAAATGCCATCATGCCAACGAGCAATGCCACCACCACCAGTCCGATACTAAATAGGAGCTTTATTATCTGCTTGCCCATGAATTTATTATCCTCAAAACTTGATGGCAGTTCTAAGAATAACACTTGTCTCCTATTCCTTAGGCTTTGTCGAGAATTGCGAATGCGCTTTTTGTCTTTGGTCATGGCTTCTAGCAGTAAGTAAGAAGTGTAAAATACTCTTGTCTCATAGAATTGGAGCGTTTGCGCCAGTAGAATATTTGGCTGGACATTTGAGTTTCACAACACTTTTCGAGGAAAACTAAACGAATGGCATTACTTCGAGGGCGATTGCTTGCGCTAGCAGCAAGTTCGTTTGGTCTATTGTCATCAACACTAGTTCTTCCCGCGATGGCAGTTCCGTCTGATGCCCACGGATATGTAAACGGATCTGCAAGTGCAAGTGGAATAACTGATGCCGATGTCGCCAAGGTAAAAGGCGAAGTTGGAGTTGCAGTAGTCGACACGGTTCGAAAGAAGCAATTCATGCTCAATCAAGACAAGCCTTTCCCGATGCAGAGTGTCTGCAAGTTGCCTGTTTCTATTGCCATACTGCGACTGGCGGATGCTGGAAAGCTATCGATCCAAGACAAAATCACTGTGCGTAAGGCTGATGTGGTGCCGTTCCATAGCCCAATCAAAGAGGCGATAAAAGGCAAGCAATCAGATTTCACGATTAGAGAACTGATGACGCGAGCAGTTTGCAGCAGTGATAATACTGCTTGCGACCTTCTGATAGCTCGGGCCGGTGGTGCTTCTGCTGTAACTGCCATGTTAAAAGAAGCTGGTATCACCGGCATTAGAGTGGATCGTCCTGAAGGTACGTTGCAGCCTGAGAGCGTGCAGATTGCCAAGTTTCTCAAAGATCCTAGAGATACAGCCCTTCCTCGGGCTATGGTTGAGATGTTGCAAAAGCTCCATAGCGGCAATTTGCTATCTAAGAGCTCAACAGCGGTAGTTTTAGAAGACTTGTTTAATTGCAAGACAGGTCCGGCCCGCATTAAGGCAGGCCTGCCAGCGGGCTGGACACTCGCGCATAAAACTGGTACAGGTCGCGATGTGGCTGGACAGAACACCGCTACCAATGATGTGGGAGTGGCGGTCGGCCCCCATGGAGAGACGATTTATATTGCTGTATTCACCAAAGGTTCCCGAGCAAAAATTGAAGAGCGTGAATCTTTTATGGCAAAAGTGGCTGCTAAAGCGGTTGCCGGTGAGCTATAGAGCCGTATTGATAGTCCTGCGCGAGATGAAAGTCGGTTTTCCGCCCTTCTGCTCTGCAAGGGCGTCGATATAGTAGAGCCCCGGCTTCCAGCTTTTTGTGGTGTTACTAGAACGCGAAATTGCTGCAGGCCATTGCTATTTCTGATCTGGAAGGGCTGCTTTGCCCGCTCTACCGCAAAGTAGTTGTCCTTTCAATACTCGCTAAACCCGCACCAACAGCTTACCTACGTTCTTGCCTTCAAACAAACTGTTCAGCGCTTGCGGCAGGTTTTCGAAGCCATCCACTATTGTTTCTTCAAAAACTATTTGCTTGTCTTTCACCCAAGGTGCCACTATCTCTAGCATTTCGTCCATGCGATGGGAATAGTCGCGAGCTAGTATGCCTTGAATAGTAGCTCGTTGAAAGAGCATGTGCTGCAGAAAACGTGGTCCGAGATTGGGTTTGTCTAAACCACCGTCATACTGGCTGATTTGGCCACATATGATTATTCGCGCTCGCAATTTTATGTTGGGAATAATGGCATCGGTGACCATGCCGCCAACATTGTCAAAGTAGACGTCTACTCCATTTGTGATTTTTGCAATGGCCTTTGAAAGCGACTCTGCATCTTGATATTGTCGATAGTCTATGGCGCCGTCAAGACCAAGTTTTTCTGTTAAAAAGGAACACTTACTTGCTCCGCCAGCAATGCCGAAAACTTTGCAACCTGCTCGTTTGGCGAATTGAGCGACGAGTGAGCCAACGGCTCCAGCAGCGCCAGAGACAACTACTGTTTCTCCTGGCTTGGGTCGGCCGGCTTCCATCAGTCCAAACCAGGCTGTGCGCCCTGGCATGCCCAGTACTCCGAGAGCTGTGGTGATAGGCGCTGTTGCAGCATCGAGCTTGCGCAGTTCGCTAGCATGGCACTTGGCGTAGAGTTGCCAGCCTGTGTACGAAAGAACGTAATCGCCCTCATTGAAAGAGCTGCTATTGGAGGCCACAATTTGGCCGACGGCGCCACCTCTTTGCACTATTCCTAAGGGGTGCGGTGGGTCAAACGATTGCCGTTCGGCTTGCTGTATGCGCATATAGGGGTCAACACTGATGTACTGAGCTTTGACTACCACTTCGTTGCTGGCCAGGGGCTCATTCAGTTCAGTTTCTTTTAGTTCGTAGTGCTCTTCTGTGACGCGGCCGGAGGGGCGTTTGGCGTAAATCCACTGCCGATTGGTGAAACATGGTGTAACCATTACCATCACTCCTTTTCCCGCATTTAAAGCAACTTCCCCAGCGATCCTATATACTCGGCCGCCTTTAGAGCTCAAAGCGGAGGGCATATGAATTTTAAGCCAGAAGGATACCATTCTCTAACTCCATACTTGACCATGCGCGACGCAGCTAAGGCTATTGAGTTTTACAAGAAAGTTTTTGACGCTAAAGAGCACATGAGAATGCCAGCCCCCGGTGGAAAAATTGGCCACGCTGAGCTTCAGATTGGTGACTCTGTGATTATGTTGGCGGACGAATGTAGCGAAGGCAAGAGCCCTCATGCATTGGGTGGAAGTCCGGTTGGATTAATGTTCTACCTGCCTGACGTTGATGCCACTTTTAAATTGGCTCTGGCCGAAGGTGCCACAGTGCAGCGGCCGGTGCAAGACCAGTTCTATGGTGACCGCTCTGGCTCCATTGTGGACCCTTTTGGCCATATCTGGCATCTTGCCACCCATGTTGAAGATGTCAGTCCTGAAGAGATGGAAAAGCGTCAGGCTGAAGCTGCTAAGCACGCTGTGACCGCGACAAAGTAACTTCACTCAATCTCCACTAAACTTTTGATTTACTGTATTTGCATTCAATAACTACAACATACTTACTTTCTGAGGAATTCAAGATGAAACTGTTTCTAAACGTATGTGCTTTGGTCTTGGTTGGTGGCTTTGCTGCTGGTACATTGCCTGCTTTTGCCGATGCTGCTGCTGACGCTGCACGCGATGAAGCTAAAGCCCAAGCCGATAATAATAGAGCTCAAGAGCAAACCGCCAAGGGCCATCCTTTTAGAGCTGGGCGGGCTGCTAAAAAGGCAGAAAGAGCTAGTGAGAAAGCTGCAAAAGAGCAGGCCAAGGCTAACAAAGAAGCCGGCAATGCCAATCAAGGAAAATAATCACAAACTTCGTCACTTCTGAAACTTTTTTGATGCCCCTGCCGTACTGAATTTTGTCGGTGGCAGTTGCAGGTGGCTCAAATTATGTTCGAAGATGCTCAGGCTTTGTTATGGCCGTCCTTTTTCGTTTTTGCGACTTGTATTCTCTTAGAATGGATTGTATCCAGGGCTAAGGGTATAAGCCTCTACGAAGGCAAGGATGTGCTCTGCAACCTGGGCATTTTTGTTGGTGCCCGAGTTAGTCAGCCACTTTTTGTCGGCTATACCTTTTATTGCTTGAAATTCCTAGAAAGTGTCCGCCCCTGGGAGCTGCCCAATACTATCGCTACCACCGTTGTAGCTGTGGTTTTGACAGATTTGGCTTACTACTGGGAACATCGCCTCAGCCATACAACCAGGGTTTTGTGGTTTTTCCATGAGGTGCACCATTCTAGTCGTAGCTTCAATCTCACTACTAGTTTTCGCCTGCATTGGCTTGGTCGACTAGTGGCACCGCTGATTTTCGCACCTCTAATTTTGCTGGGCTTTTCTGCCAATCAGGTAGTGCTATTTCTCTTTGCCAATTTGATCTATCAATTTTTCCTGCATACTAAATTGGTCGGCAAACTTGGTTGGTTAGAGGGAATAGTTAACACGCCATCGGCTCACCGTGTGCATCACGCACGTAACAAAATCTATTTAGACAAGAATTTTGGTGGCATTTTAATGTTGTGGGATAGGCTTTTTGGCACCTATCAAGCCGAAGTTGAAGAGCCAGAGTTTGGTGTGTTAGGCAAGTTTCGCAGCAATAATCCATTCACGGTTCAGTTTCATAAAGTGCCTGGATACTCTGCTTTGGCAGGTCATATGCAGCAAGTCGTTCGCTTTTGTAAGGGCAGCTAAACAATTGTCTTTGTAAGGCGCAATTTGTCTTAGTTGGGCTGTAAAAGAGACTTTACTCTGATGTCCTAGAGTAGCAATACTCTAAGTAGGCTCGGAAACCATGAACAAATTTGATAACTTCAAGGGTAGTGTGCTGTTGTGGCTAAGAAAGATCTTTTTGCCAGGAAGATCGTTTCTTGATTTTGCCCTGCTACCGTGGAAAATACTTTTAGTTTTGCTGGCAGTGTTTTCGTTAGTGGTCTTAGGTCGAGGCGGATACGGCTATTGCACGGCCTGGCAGAGCTATCCTGCTGCACCGGCGACAGTTGAACTGCGGCGCAATGTTGTTTATGTTCAGCGTGATTGGCAGAACCTTAAGATGGATATAGCTACACCAAAGCAAGGTCACGGGCCTTTCCCTGCTGTTGTTTGTATACATGGTGGCGCTTGGAAGTCTGGTAATAAAAAGGAGATGCTGCCATGTCTGTATGCTTTAGCGCAGCAGGGCTGTGTTGCGGTTTCTATTGATTACCGCTTGGCCCCAAATCATCATTTTTTAGATCAAATCGATGATTGCAAGGCGGCCGTGCGTTTCCTTCGTACTCATGCTAAAGAGCTGAACATAGACCCCTTGCACATCGGTGCTGTTGGCAGCTCGGCTGGTGGGCATTTGGCACTGTTGCTAGGCACTACTGATACTAAGGAACTACCAATTTCTGGCGATGATATTAAGGTGTCAAGTGCGGTGGAGGTGGTGGTAAACCTGGCTGGGCCAACAGATCTAAGCAAAGATCTGCCGGCAGATTCTGAGCTCAGTGCAGAAAAATTCATTGGCAAAACCAGGTTGCAGAATCCTGAGTCGTTTGAAAAGGCCAGCCCAATTAACTATCTGACGGCTGGTGACGCGCCGACTATGATTATTCATGGCACCAGAGATCAAATTGTTCCTTACGAGCAAGCCACTGAGTTTCTTGAGGCTTGCAAGAAGATCGGCGTAGAGTGTCAACTTTTAGCTATCAAGAATGGTGGGCACGGTGGTGGCGGAAATATAGATGAATGGAATAGCAGTATGGTACAGATGGAGAAGTTTTTGCTTAGTCATTTGAAGTTGCTGCCGTCGAGCGCTCTTGGTTTGTAGAACTGTATCTCTTCGGGGATGGTGCTGCAAAGTGCTTGCCTCACTGGCTTTCGGCTCAGTTTCCAGATTTCTGCATCAGTAATGAAGTGTTGAAATTGAATGCAACAAAAGACTACTGCTAAGGCCGTGACTAAGGGCATGCTGAAGTTGGAGATTAGCATGGGCAGTCCGGCAAAAACTGCAACAGCACACAGTAGGGCCAGGGGCAGCATGGTAAAGGCGATGAATGGTTTGCTTTCTTTGATGCGAGCATAGACTAAACAGAGATATTGGCTGCCGTGGAAGTATGCCGGTGCGTAGAGCCAGATGTCGTCTAGCCTTTCGCGTGGCAGGAGAAATAGAAGCAAGGAAGTAGTCAGCATGGCCAAGGCATGAGCTGGCGGCAGCTTTGTCTTGGTGCCAGTGGCTGAGATGGGCAGGAAACTCAAGCTAAAAGCCAGTATGCTGAAAAAAGAGAGTAGCATTAGGGCTGAGGCCACCCAGGTAGGGAGTACTCCCCAGTCAGGAAGCCTCACCATGAGAAATTCAGTTGGCCCTTGTTTATAGTCAGTGAGTAAGACTGCCATCCAATAGAACATAGTTAGTCTGGTTGTAGTTAGCAGCCAGAAGCGCTTAGTGGCCGTAATTGCAACATTTGCTTTAAGGCAGTAGAGCAGAAATATCCCTCTAGTTTGAGCAAGAAAATGTTGCGGCACCCATAGTAGATAGACTTTTAGTAGTATTGCTGGTAGTGCGGCGATGAAGAAGCATTGGATGCCTATAGTGAGCAGGAGCACCGCTATTAGTATGCTCCGAACTGACAGGGAGCCGTCCTTCTTTTCCAGTACAAAAATAGTGCTAATAGTGTGAGTTTCGCTGACAAATAGAAAGCCGAGATTCGATACCGCGGCTAGCAGAGCTAGTTGTTGCGAGTGATTGGTCTGTGTCAGGGCAAATAAGTGCAGGCCATATAATAGCCAGAAGAGTCCGCCGCAGATAAACAGGCAATCAAATGTTGGCGAAATTATCCAGGTTTTTCCCATTGCTTTGTATTCGATTATTGCAGCAGACTGTCGGCATATAAGCGAACGAGCAAATTGCAACAAGACTCAAGCTTCATTTGATTTTCCCTTTTTGTCAGGCAAAAGCCGCCGCCGCTATTAACGACGCGGAGGTCTGGCGACCGGCAGTTCCTGTTATGTCTGTGATTGACGCGATAGTAAATTGAACAGTTTCCTAACGATACGATCGTCTTGGTCAACAGAGAAGGGGGATATCCCTGATTTGTACTTCGGGTTTGTTCATTTACCGCCTTATGCTGCGCAAATGAGCGTATCATTGTCATCGCCTCTCATTTCGAGATTGTGCAGTGGCACAAAGCATTGCCAGAGAACAACGCAAGAAAACAGTGCCAGGAATCAGTTTAAGGAAGCAATTCGAGGAAGCAATTCAAGGAAGCAATGAAATACCGCAGAAGTGGCAAGTCTAAGATCAAATACGAACACGGCATGATCGACGGCTTGCGAGATTTGCTTGAGAGCATCGAGTCTATCGATGAGATTGTCTCTATTATTCCTGGCGTGATCAAGCCGGTTCGTGGCTCGGGCTCTGGTATTAGGCTAGAGGTAAAATATCCCACTCAAACTGGAATTAAGCTTCTTGCTAAGTCGTCAACCTCTGTACAAGAAGTGTTTATTGTCACTAACGCTGCCGATATTTTGATTGAGAAGCTGAAGACTGTCGGTTAGTTAGAGCAGTCAACCAGCTTCTCTCGTGAATACATTAACCGCCAGCCTTCTAGATGCCAATTTGTGACTGCGGCAAGCGATAGCTTCCTGTTTTTAGTCTCCGGGCAGACAGCGGATGCTTAGAAGCACTCTCGTGTCGGTTCAGGCCGATTACAGTCAATGTGCCGCCGCTGCGGCTATATTCCTCAGCATAGAAGTGTAAGTGTTCCATGACGCTGTGATCGATTAGTCGAGCAGCACTAAGATCAACCAACACGCGCTTGCTTTGGGGAATTCTGTCGAGTTGTCTTTTGAGCGAGAGATAGTTGGAGAAGATCAACGCACCTTTGACCGCGATTCGCACAGAGCCATCGGGCTGAATTTGAGAATTCACATTGGCCTTGAACAGATTCGAGATCGCTGTGCCCCGCACTAAATGCAAAACCACTTTGGTGCAGATGCCGATTGCCACCCCGATCAGCAGGTCCGAAGAGAGCGTGGCAATAATTGTTGTGAGGAAAACGATGGTTTGTTCGATGCCTATTTCATTGATTTCTTTAAAGACATGGGGCGCTGCTAGCTTATAGCCTGTGACAATAAGAATTGCAGCCAGTGCTGATAAGGGAATTTTGTTGATTAGGCTGGCGGCAAACAATAAGGCTAACAGAACAAAGAGACCATGAAAGAAGTTAGACCACCTGGTTTGGGCGCCATTGCTTATGTTGGCGGAGCTGCGTACGATTTCAGCGATGATGGGCAGGCCGCCGAGCATGCCTGACACCATGGTGCCACAGCCAACGGCAGCTACGTCACGGCTTAAGTTGGCTTGTCTGCGGTGGGCGTCTAAACGATCAACGGCTGTACAACTCAATAGGCTTTCCAGGCCCTGTATTAGTGTGATTGATAGAACTGAAAGCCAGAAAGCGTAGCTATTGATGTGGCTGAAGTCAGGCAAAACTATGCCATCCATAACATTTTTCGGTAAGGCAATCAGACATTTTAGAGGTTCAATTTGATGTTGAACACCAAGCAATTGATATTGATGGGGCTTGTCTAGACCAAAGCCGGAGCCGAGTGCTACCGCTACAGCTATGACAATTACAGGTGCTGGAATTTTCTTGACTAATTTATGTTCGCTGAGGCCATGGCCAATGAGCAACAGCAGGCTAACAAAGGCAATAGCCGCTATGGCCGGATTTAAGTGAGCAATCATGGTCGGTAAAGCCATAATCAGTGCCATGGGCTCTTTCGCTTCTACACTCACCCCCAGTATGTATGGCAATTGTTTGGTCATGATGATAATGCCTATGGCAGCAAGCATTCCGTGAATGACCGAAGCGGGAAATAGTTTACCGAGCTCTCCTGCCTTGCTTAGACCGAGCACTGCTAGTATTGCTCCTGACACTACAATTGCTGCTAGCGTTCCCTTATAGCCCAGTGAGCCTCCGCCCAGGCGATCGACGGAGCACAAGACAACTACAATCAGACCTGCTGCCGGGCCGTTTATAGTCACGTGTGAGCCGCTTATCAGCGAGACGAGTACACCGCCGACGATGGCGCTGATTATTCCGGCCATCGGTGGCACTCCTGAGGCCATGGCGATGCCCAGGCTCAGTGGCAGTGCAATGAGAAAGACAATGAAGCCAGACATGATGTCGGTCTTCCAATGTTGACGCAGGCCGTTTAAGCCGTCTTGGGGGAGGGGCTTTGTTCTGATTTTAGTGTTATTGCTGCTGCTGTTGTTAGGCTGCTGGGGGGCGCTTTGAATTTGCTGGGCTTTATTATTTTGTGCTGCAAGAGTGGGCATAGTTGAGTCTCCGCGTTGGGAAAAACTGATTAGTGCAAAGCGATTAATCAAGCAAAGGCTTGTGGAAATCGGCTTGTAAAGAAGCTGAACTCAGAGTAGCAGCCAGTTTCCGCTTAGTGTTGATTTTTAAGAGCTAGGGCACGGCGCTGCTAAGAGCATTCGCATAGCTCTCGTCATTCGCTAAGTTATTGCTCTGAGTCTTGAAAAGTGGCTTCAGTAAATGCTCTTCGCGTTTGCTTGCATTAACAGAGCTTGCTGCCAAAGAGTTTTGCACGCAATTGCGATCAATTTTTAATTCAAAGCTCACCTGAGGCGCGGTACTCATACATAGTCCCGGTGCCGGTTGGGTCTAGGAACGGGAAGAGGAACAAGAACAGGAAAGTAAGTCAATTTTGCTACTAGAAAAAAAAAAAAAAAAGAGCCGAGTGAACTTTCGCTCACTGGCTCTTTCGTACATTTTAATTGTCACGTTCTGACCTAGGCGATATCGCTTTTATTTGGTTTCCACATAATTGTGCAGCATCCGCCACAGGCTGATTCTTGCATAGGTTGTTCAGTCAATCGTTTTTCATAGCTGCCCCATTGACCGGGATTGGCATTTATTCTTTGGCTAATTCGCTGGCTAATTAATTGATGGCTGTCCAGGTTGCTTTTGGAACCGAAAATTGACTGACCAAAATGAAGATTACTGCCGCTAAACGAATCAGCTTTTTCATGAACTACAAGCACCGCTATCAAAAGTGCCGCTAGTACAACTAATATGAGCATTGGGGTGAGAAGACCTGTTCCTAAAGACGAATAGAGAAATATATTCACGTTTTTACCTCTTATGACTACTTTGAACTACCACTTACAGCGACGCAGACATTGCATTCTTCAAGGTCACATTTATCTTCATTGGTGGTGAATGTCGCAGCTGTCTCTTTTAAATCTTTGAATTGCACTACTGCAAATGTTCCAATTGCCATAACTAACAAATTGACTATGATGCATTCCATCAATCTTCCTCCCTATATGTTTCTGCCAAGAAGATTTTGTTTGCTGGTTGTCGGCAGCACTGCTTGACAGGTATACATTGGTACTAGCAAAAGCGGCTGAGTGTGTACAAGCAATCGCGGCGATTGGCGAAAGCGGCTCTGTGGCTGGCTTTTGGTGATATTTGGCTGGTACTATGAATGGGGCTTTAGGCAATGTTGGGTTAGTGGTAACTATGGTCGGCAAGCTAGCACAGTTGGTGTGAATCATTGAGAAGTGCGGTTTCGCTGTTGTATTATTTAGGTGCAAAAATGCTGGAGAGATTATGAAAGAGATTCCGTGGATTCAAATTGCCAAAGATCTTCAAAGCGAGATTGTCGAGCAGCGACGGTATCTTCACAGCATTCCAGAATTAGGTTTTAAGGAAGAGAAGACCGCGGCCTTTGTGGCAAAGACACTTGAGCAGTACGGTTACTCTGTGCGCCGACAGGTGGGAACCACTGGTGTTGTGGCAGATTTTGGCGCCAATCCTGTAGTAGCTATTCGTGCAGAGATGGACGGTTTGCCCATGCATGAATCAACCACTAGCCACTATCGCTCATCTCATGATGGTGTTTCTCATAGCTGTGGCCATGATGTGAACATGGCTTGTGCCTTAGCTGCCGCCAAAATTTTGGCTGCTCAAGGCGCTTCTGCTGGCGGCGTGCGCATTATTATGCAGCCTGCTGCGGAAGAATCTGTTGATGCTGAGGGGAAGACTGGTACCTTTCGTATGATTGAAGGTGGCGCTCTCGATGGAGTGAAATCTATTATTGCTCTGCATATTGACGCCACCATGATGCCGGGAATGGTAGGGATCATCACTGAGTCAGCGAAAGTAGCTGCGAGTATTTTCAAGATAGAAATTAAGCCTGCCGCGACATCGCGCGAAGTACCATTTGACTGCATAAGAGCGATAGCAACACTGCTTCAATCGTTGTTTGCCGGCAGCAGCACTGACTCTAGTGACGGAACTACAATAGTAAATTCTATTGAGACGGCCCCACCTGGTGCGCAATCTATTTGTCAATCAGCTACTTTACGCGGCTCGCTGAATTCTCTTGGTAAGGAAGCACGACGTGAAGAGATGAAGCGTTTAGACGCCGCCTGTGCCACTGTATTGCAGGCTGGTGGCGTTTATTATTTAGAGTATCTCGATTCCGAGAGCGGTGGAGAACTTGATGCAGATGTGACCGAGACTATGCGTCAAGTGGCTTGCGAAGTCGTCGGCGAGAAGAGCGTTTCGGTAGTGAAGCGCAAGACTTGGACCGAAGATTACTCTGCTCTTTTGAAAGTAACACCCGGTAGTATGATGCTTTTAGGCGGCCAGATTCGCACTAGTCGCCGCAGTCACCATAGCCCTTCTTTTGATGTGGATGAGTCTGCCCTTTATATCGGTGCAGCGATTTTAGCTGCTACTGCTTATCGCCTTCTCGGTGAGAGCAAGAGCTAGCTCTAGAGAACTCGTGCTTAGCGCTAACTGTAGGTACTTACTGAACAGAGTTCGCGCCAACTTCTGATTGTATTAATTGCTGTTATTTATTGACATTGATTTTTGTTGATACCAGTAAAAGCATGGCTCTGAGAGCTTTTGCGATGATTGTTTCCGCTTTTGGATCGAGGCTGTCTTTTTGCTAGGGTCGAGCTGGTGGCCCAGGGTTGTTATCTCGATTCAACTGATTCATTGGATTCAACCCTCGCCATCGCCAATTTAGCCAAGCATAGGTGGGCCTGTAATGGACATCATTCTATTTGTGCTGGTGATCATCGCTTGGGTGGGAGTGGTCACTTTTCGTCGCTTTCACCATCACAGTCAAAATCGATCTGTAGTCAAAGATACCGCCACATTGATTGGATATTGGGGCACCTATGAGATCGGCCCTGGAGATTGCTGCAGTAAATTGCAGCATCTATGTTCTGATAATGCCTGTCGTAGTCGTGCCAGTGAAGCAGTAGAGCTGCGAATTCAAATTCTTAAGCGCCTGGGCTAACTCCGATTCACCAATCAGAATAGCCTTCGCCAAAGCCATGTATTTGCATCTCTCCCAGTACACCTAAGCCGGGTACACCTTCGAATTTTGTTCCAGTGTTGTGAAGGAAATTGGTGTTTTCTTCAGCGTAAAAGTCACCATCTGGGTTAGGCACGTTTTGCTTGTAATAGCCCCAGGGAAAGCCCTTTATCAATCTCTTTCTGGTTAGTCTTTTTGGTAGTTTTACTAGTCCTAGGCCCAAGGATATGGTTGTGACAAATAGCGATTCCAATAGAGCGATGTTCCAAAAATCCATGGTGCACCTCAAAAAGAGTAGACTCTATTTGCTTGTCACTGAAATCGACTAACAGTTGCAAGCGCTCAGGGTTCTGCTCTTTTGTCAGCTGCGTCGCAGCAAATACCGCCAAGTGCTTTGCCTGACAGCCTTTCCGTGCGGCTTAGCTTACTGGCTGCCGCTTGAAGTGGTAAGAAATTCAGCTAGTAAATCTTACGGAGGCACTATCGAGCAGTTCGCGTGAATTGCAAACTAAAATATGGCTGTTGTGCTGCTAATATAATTGTAGTTATGCAAAAGAGTTGTTTCCACACTGTAGCTTCCTCTGCTCTTTTGTTAGTGCTGCTTTGTGCTGCTGAGAAATTGTGTTGGGCAAAAGCTAGTTGGCGAGTGCTTGAGTTTCCACCTAACTACTCGGTTGGCAAATTGAATCAATTGCAGATTCCTCTTGAGTTATACGGTAAAGGCAAAGGTGTTCCTCTTGCCGAGGCGCGCGGACTGGTCAAATTGCCTTCGACTAAGCTGATCAAGTTCGAGCCGAGTTGCTCTTTCTATCAGCATCCGCAGTGTCTTTTGAAATTGCCTGCTGATGCTTTTGACTATGTAGAATTACGTTTTTTAGCCATGACGGATGAGGAAAATTCTTGGAGTGATCGGATGGTGCCTTACTTGCGGCATATCTCAGGTCTAAAAGGAATTGATTTAGACGGCACCGAAGTCACAGACAAGGGCCTTGCGACAATGGGGACCATGCCTGAATTGATATCGCTCTCGGCTGGAAATGGCTTTATAACTGGTCGCTGTTTGCCTGCTCTACTTGGATGCAAAAAACTGACTGAACTGCGCTTCGGTGGTGCTGATGTGAATAACGATAGCTTGCGTTATTTGCAGAATTTTCCTCAGCTTTCACACCTCGGCTTGACTCGGGTTAACTTGTCTGCAAGTGGTCTGGAGCATGTCTGTAAATGTCGTGGCCTCACTGATCTCGATATAGATTTCAATCGTGATATTGACGATAAGGCAGTACCATTTTTGCTAAAGCTACCTAAGTTGCAGAGACTTAGTGTGAAGCAGACTAAAATTTCAGTTACGGCTCTTGAGTCGTTGGGCCGGCATGGTCTTGTCGGCATTGATTTACCCAAGCCTTTCGGCGAGTATGCGCCTAGTGAACAGCGGCGAATTAGAAAGGCTTTCCCCGCTATCCCGTTTAAGATCAAGGCGGTTGAGGGTGTAGATTCATACACCAATACAATGTTTGGGCCAATGACTAGATGATGGATCATGTTGTCTGTGCAACAGTGTCAGTGCTCCAGTCAACTTTTAACTATGGCAGACAGTAGGCGTGTGGAAAACGATAGAACCCGGGGCTGTGGGCTGCTATCGTTTTAAGATTGGTGATCGCCATGACAGTCGGCACACTGCAATCCTGTCAGCAAGCGCAGAGACTTTCGCTCAGGCAGCCAGGTCGATTTTTGGACAAAGTTCAAACAGTGAATTGATTACTCGGGCACCGGGAACTGCCAGATTGGCTACACCTGGGCGCAAAATTAGGGCGGCTTGCATTCCCGCAGAAAGAGCAGCTCGCACATCGTTTATGTGGTTATCGCCTACCATCATCACTTGCTCTGGTGCTACGGCAAAAAGCTGCAGCGCTCTTTCAAAGATCTCTGGCTGCGGCTTTGCTTGGCCCACCTCGAACGAGTAGATCTTATGTTCAAAGTAGGCGCCTAAGCCTAGTTTCTCGAAGAGAAAAGGAACAGGAAAAGGCCAGAGATTGGAAACTAATCCCAGTCTGTAGCCGTTCGCTTTCAGGGCTTTTAGAGCGGCAAGAGTGTCTTCGTAGAACTTGAACCCAGCTGCTTCGCGCTTAAGCACCCTGGCAAAGGCGCGGTGTGCTGCTTTGCTTGGCCTGGGGCAAGCGAAAGTGCTGGCGAGATGATTGAGGAATTCCACTGGATCGCTGATGTTAGTGGTAAGGCAGGCCCGCATGAAATCAGGGTCTTCAATGGCTTCATTGCGACCAGCGACGACTGCTACTTTGTACCCAATAATTTTCTGCACAGCAAAGATGGGCTCACGATCAAGGGAGTAACCTAGTGTGCGCCACAGGTCGAAGAGAATCACTTTTGTTGTTTTCATCAAGCACTCCGTTTTTGCCTGGCCGCATCGGCTATTTCCAGCACTTTTGCTTCGCTCTCGATTATGGTCAAGCGCGGATCAGTGGGAAAGAGCTGCCAGACTTTAGTGTTGTCGGTTTTTGAATTGCTTGTGCGGCAGGCATCTTTTACTACCTCTATTGCCTCTATACGAGGTGCATTGACTGCCAGCAGACCTTTGACTGTATCGAGCACACACATGTCGGTGTTTACACCGCAGAGGCGAAAGCGCTTGCTCGGAAAATCTTTCCTGGCGCAGGTTTGTAGGACCTCGCGTGAGCCATCTTGGATTAGTTTGGTGGTTTCGTTCCAGTGCGCCTGGTCATAGCCCTGCACGGCTTTGAGTATTGCGGGGTAAGTTCCGGCGAACATTTCAGATTGAAAGACACTGAAGTATGGAATCCAGAGAAAAATGATTCTGTTTTGTCTCTGTCGCGCTAACGTCACTTCGCGCACGACGTTGCTTATAGTGTTGCTGTCTGCAGTGAAAAGCGGCTGCATATCTATTACGACTAGTGTGTACTCGTCATTTGCATTCATGACGGTCTCCAGTTAAAGTTGGCACCAGTGTTTTCGATCTTGATCGAAGTAGCTGATAGAGCCATTCTCGATTTGGTAGTTCCAACCGTGAATGTGTAATTTGCCTTGAGCCATAGCTGCAGCCACTGACGGATGTGTTGCCAGGTTCGCGAGCTGTAGCACTATGTTGTTGTTTGTTGTTTCAAGCAATTGCTGAGATTCGTCGCAGCACGAGCAATTGGCTGTGGTAGCCTCCGTAGCTAGAGTGCCTGCAGTAGCGTGATTTAGCCAGCTAGATACAGCAGGAAGTGAGGTCAGCTTTTCGGGATGCAAAACTGCTTTCATTCCGCCGCAATCGCTGTGGCCCATGACGATTATCTCGGCAACGCCGAGTACTGAAACGGCATATTCAATTACTGCACCGGCTTCTGTTTCAGCGTTTAGGTGAAACTTTGGCACAAGATTGGCCACATTACGCATGATGAATAGGTCGCCGGGTTGGCTAGCTGTGATTAAGTTAGGGTCAATGCGCGAGTCGGCGCAGGTAATCATTAGAACCTGAGGCTTTTGTCCATGAGAGAGCCGTTCGAATAAGAGTTTGTTTTCTTCAAAGTGCTCAAGCTGAAACTTGTGCACACCATCTACAAGTTTCTTGAGCCCGGCACTGCTGGCTGAATTAGAGCCAGAGTTATGCAAAGTTGACCGTTTCATGACGGTCCTCCTTCCTGGCCATGGGCGAGTTTCTGTACTCGCCCCCAGGGCTTATTTGTTATTGGCTTATGTGCCTAGTGAATCAGTTTCCTTGTTGACTAGAGCGTTGCCTAACGTAGTTATGAATGATTAGCAGGGTCTGTACTGCAACTAACAGCGCCGTGGTGGCGATAAAATCAAAGGCACTTCTGAGGGCCAAGACGTTGAGTATATTGCAGAGCCAGAGGCCTGAGGCGGCAACGCCCATATATCCCAGGGCGAAGCAAGCGAAGACCCAGACAATAATTCCTGTTCGATCTGCTTGTTCGTTGAATGTCAGAATACAAAGCACAGGTTTTTCAAGTAAAGAAGAAAGTAAGTGATCGGTGGCGCTAAAGCAGAATGCGAAGGCCGCCCCTACGACCAGTGCGCAGAGAGCCGATTGCCTGAAACTTGCAGTTGGCAGCAATAGGGGCGCAAGGTTGCCTATGGTAAATGCGAGAATAATTGCGTGGGTTAAGGTTAGCAGGGCCATGTGCGCTAGGCGGCGACTGCATGAGGTTGCATCTTTCGAGCACGGAGATTTGTCTTCTTTGTTTTTCATCTATTACTGCTCCTCTCTCATTGTTGATCGGCAATGAAATGGTTGAGGGTTAGCTAATTAGCTGAGGTTACTTAGCAGCGCTAGCGTCAACGGTAAACTGAGTTAATGTTTGTCTTTCTTGCTGGAACAAGGAGAAATTGATGCTAGTGGTTATTTGGAGCTGTTTTTGGGGCTTTTTTCCTGCATGTTCGTGGGTTGTGGATTTACTAGAACCGTAACACCGACATTTGCTTTGCACCAATGGTTATTGGGCGCCAGGCTGGCTTTTAACCAGAATTGCTGTTGTGCCAAGTGCACTTGCTATGTGCGTGCGGTTGGCGCGAATTGCTAACTGCAAAGACAAAAGGGAGAGCCTAATCGCTTTCGACCTCCTCCTCTCGACGGTAACTTCAAAGTTGTACTATACAAAGGAGTAGTAGAAGCGAAAAAACCTAACTTACACAGCTGCCACCTTATGGGTGAGCAGCTATGCAAGCTAGGCTGAACGATTTGATAAACGCAGAACTGGGTGGTTCAATTCAGATCCGGGCAGATTCGTTCACATCTGTACCGATCCATTTGCACTAAGTCAGCTCAGGGTACTCGCTCAAAACTCGCAACAGCTCAGCCACCGACCATGCTTGCGAAACGCAACCACGGGGTGTATGGGGGGCGTTGCCGTCGAAGATTTCGTTGATTGAGCCGATGCAGCCTTCATTGCTGATGTGAGCAATGATTGGCTGCAGGTGACTGCGAATGAAGGCCATGCTCTGGCTATCGGCCGCATGAGCATAGACTCTGGCGTTGACCCAGGGGCCAAGCAACCATGGCCAGACCGTCCCCTGGTGATAGGTGATGTCGCGGTGATACTGGTCAGCTTGCGCCAGGCCAGTGCCGTAGACTCCCTGATATTCAGGATGATCCGGAGCGAGTGTGCGCAGACCCATGGGGGTGAGCAGCTTGCTCTCCACCACAGAAAGCATTCTCGCCGCTCTCTCCTGCGAGAGTATCGGATAGGTGAGGCTGGCAGCGATAAGCTGGTTGGGGCGGATGGCCAGGTCAAGACTGCCGTCTTGACGAATGACGTCTACCAGGTAACCGGCTTGCTCGAGCCAGAACTTTTCAAACCCGGCCCGGCACTGAGCAGCCAGCGTCGAATAGTCGTCACTGCTCGGCGGCAGGCTTGCGGCGCCGAGTTTTGCTGCCACCTCGTCGCGCAAGAACTTCAAGGTGAGCAAGAAGTTGTACCAGAGTGCATTGATTTCAACAGCCTTGCCTGAACGCGGAGTGACAACATAGTTGCCCACTTTTGCGTCCATCCAGGTCAGCTGCACGCTAGCATCACCGCCAGTGATCAAGCCATCGCTGTCGAGTCGCAGGCCGTGTCTGGTGCCTTTCTTGTGCCAGTCCACCACCTCTTGCAACAGCGGTAGCTGAGCCTTGACGAAGTCAATGTCGCCAGTGGCCTTGTAGTATCCGTGCAAAGCCCAGGCCCACCACAAAGTGGCATCCGAGGTGTTGTACTCAGGCGCCTGGCCGCCGTCAGGGAAGTAGTTGGGGAGCATCCCTTCGCTCAGGTAGCGGCCGAAGGTCGAGAGAATGCTGCGGCCTTCGTCGGTGCGACCAGTGGCGAGGCAGAGCCCAAACAAGCTGATCATCGAATCGCGACCCCAGTCAGAAAACCAGTGGTAGCCAGCGATGATGGTGCTGCCGGCCGTTGACTGCCGCTGGGCAATGAACTGATCGGCTGCCAGCATGAGCTTCTTCAGCGGGGCTGAATTGGCCTTGGGTAAAAGTGCTCGCTTCTCGGCCGCGCTTTGGCGCACCAGGGTTTCGAGCAGCTTTTCTTGGTTGTTGTTAGCCGCTTCAAAACCTGCCGTGAGGGTGATAGATTCACCGGCGGCCAGGGTTGCTTTGACTTTGCCAGAGCGGAAGCAATCTTCTCGATCCCCGAGGCCGCGTTCGAATTCCCTGGGCCATTTGTAGTTCCAGTACCACTCTGGTTGAGCTGAGTAGGCGCCGTGGTCCAGTTCGAGCCAGAGCGGTTGTGCGCCAGTGAAAGCTTCGATTTTCACCTGTTTATCGCTGACGGTGTTCTGCGAAAACTGCCAGTTGTTTGAGCCCCTGGTTTCGCTGTGAAAGTCGCGATAGCCAAGCAGCACTGAAAGTTCCAAGCTGGCGGTTTTTTCGTTGTCGTCGGGCAGCCAGGTGTAGCCAATGTGCACACGCTGCTGGCCATGCAGCATCACGACTTGTTTGATCAGGCGACCGCCAGGTACACGATACGACCAGGTGGGAACGGGCAGGGCGCTGAAAGCCTCAAGGTAGTGGTAGCCCTGGGGATGAACGTGGCCGGATTGCCAGTAGTTGGTGGCCAGTTCGCAGGGGCTTTCTTGACCTTCTACGGCGATGATTTCGTCCAGGCGAGAGAAGAGCATGGTGCGCTTCACTGGAGGAGCCAGAGAGGCGACGAGGAGGCCGTGGTAGCGTCTTGTGTTGGCGCCCGAAAGAGATGAGCCTGCATAGGTGCCCAGGCCGTTGGTGATCAGCCATTCTCTGCTGTCATCTTTGCCTAGGTCGTTGAGAATGCCGGCATTGCTGAAATTGCTGGCCTCAATAGGCAGCACTGGATTGCTTTGATTTTCATTGGCTTGATTTCTCAGCCATTGGGTGAGGTCAAATGTCATGGTGTCTCCCATTACAAGTTAGTCTGACAAATTCTGCGCACGTGCAGGTAATTTGTTTCGAGTTAGTGTTTTAGAAATCTTGAAGAGGGTTTAGAAGGTGTTTTTAAAGAAAGGGAAGGGTAAACCAACAGCTAACACAAGCAATCTGCCAAAACCAACTGTTTTGAGCCGATTGCATTGATATTGGTTTTGTTTAACAGCTTGAAAACCGCGTTGTCAGGCGATCTCGCTCGCGCAGCTGCGCTGCCCAATGGTTAGCGCTCTAGTTGTTAGTGGTTAGTGGACAAGTTGCTAGTGGATCCGTGATTGTCACAGCAGAAAGTGTCAGCTCAGGGGTTAACTGGCCTGACACTTTCAATTGGCTTACCCGTGGATGATATCGAGTTATACCTCTGTCACTGGCGCTGCTGGTTTCGGGCTGATGTTGTCTGCTGCGGGAGTTGACTCGGCAGCAGGGGGCGCGCTCATACCAGCGACCAGGTTGTCGTAATCGGCAGCACTGAACTGTTGGCGAGGTGACATCTTAAGTGCGTCTTGCAAGTCTGTTAGAGCTGTTACTTGGTCAAATGTATTGTTCTCTGGGGCAAAGCGATTAGGGTTAAGCGCAGTAAGTGCAGCATCAATTTCTTGCCGGCTAAATGAACCATCGGCACTATGGCCGAGAGCCTCAAGGAGAGCAGCTCCAGTTGGAAATACTTTGGTCATTTCGGCAGCTCTGGCTGCGTTGTCCACCGCGGTTGCTTCTGGGCTCGTAGGGGCGGCATCGGTACCGGCTTGCTTGCCGTCTGGAGCGGCGGGTGTGGTGTCGGCTCCAGTCTGCTTGCCGTCTGGAGCGGCAGGTGTGGTGTCGGCAGCCGCTTTACCCTCTGGTTTTGCTGCACGAGGGTCAACATATTCAGGCAGAATCAAGGTTTGCTTATAGTTGACCTTGTCTTTGTCAATTTCATTGAGCTTGGCAATTTGATTGACATAGTTGTAGATGTCTCGTGTGGTGGCGTCCGGAGGAAGGTTTTCTTTGGCTATGTGGCTGAGAGTTTGGTCCTGGCGAACTTTCACCTCTCCTTTAATAGCAACGCCTTCACTCGCCCCATCCACCAGGGTTACGCCAGGCAAAGACTTGGCGGCAGTGCTGCTGTCTGCCGCTGCATTTGGCTGCAACTGAGTTCCGGGCTGCTGCACCTCTTTCAATGCTTTGAGAGAAGCCTTATCGCCACCGTTTCTATCTTCGGTGAATAGTTCAGGGTTGCCTTGAGCTTCGAGAGTGCTAGCCATAACTAAATTCTCCTAAACATTGAAGTTATTGCTCAAGACCAAATATTGCTGCGCTTTTTCGGTAGCTCTTGAGCGATTTGGGGTGCCGGTGGGTGTGTAAAGAGAATAGGCAAATGGAGTGTCGGAGATGTGGCAGTTTTGCCTCCCCAAAATTAAAAGTGCCCTGGTCTGCGCTCAATCCGGTGGCAGAAGAGAAAGATCGTTTGGTCTTAGAATTTGGCGCAGAGCGATATAGGCTCGAATTATCTAGCCATGATTCAACTGCTATTCACCAGTATTTAAAGTCTTAGGTTTTTGCTTATTCTGCTGCTTGCACACTAGGTCTGAGAGCTAACTTAGTGATAAAACCGCAGCAAATTGTGTTCGCGATCGACCTTGTAGCGCCAGCCTTCCATCAAGTCTTGACCGAGAGCGCAGCCAGCATGACCGCCAATGAGCACCGGAAATCCTTCCCGCATCATGGCACCAATTCTTATTGTGACGTAGGCTCTTTGCATGGTGATATCGCCGCCGACCCCGGACATGTGAACGCTTTCACCGCTGGACTGTATGCCCAGGCGCGCTGCGTCAGAGCTGCTGATGATGGTATTGGAAGCACCGGTATCAATAAATGCTCTAGCAGGCTGGCTGTTGATTGTGAAAGTTATATAGTCGTCTTTGCCTTCTTTGGTCAGGGGGATGTCGTACATCGGGTTGATGTCGCTCTTTTTGACAGCGAGAGTCTTTTTCAGGTCAACGCGGCAGCCTTTGTCGTCAATCTCGTATTGATAGCCTTTAACAAAGTCTTGGCCAATCAGATTGTTACCAAAGTGACTAGTGCTGTCTTGCATAGTGATATTGATGTGGCGAGTAAGAGTACCCAGTTTGACTTCCGCTGGAATTGTCGATGTCGGCACTGCCACTCCGGCCCAACCTCTGGTTCCGCGACCGGCTTTCGCCCCATTGAGATCAAGGCCAGCTTCTTTCAACTGATCACGATAGAAAAAAGCGCTAGCACCCGTATCGAAAAGTGCCTTAACTGGATGACCATCTGTCTCTTATACACATCTCCGAGCC
>CAJXZK010000011.1 GCA_913063055.1 uncultured bacterium | reverse complement strand
GTGTTGGCATAGAGCGATCAGAAACAAATCAAGTTTTTCAGAAATTCTATCAAACTGATGAGGGCAAAAAAGTTGGAGGTAGCGGTCTGGGTCTAGCAATTTCCAAACTAATTGTTGAGTCACACGGTGGCAAAATTGGCGTGGATAGCAAATTTGGGAACGGCTCAACTTTTTGGCTAACCCTACCAGTAAAGCCGGACGAAGATGACGGCCAGTAGGACAAAACACTGCAATTTAAGGCGCCAAGTCACATCCCTGTCAGACTTGTAGCCGGAGAACAAGCCAACTAATCATGCGCATATCTTCATTTACTTAATTGACTGTATCTAGTAACAGGCTCGGGATCTTAGCACTGTTGCTCTTGAGAGTCTTTCAAAATACTTTTGAGAATTTCGAAATTTTCTCGACAACCTGGACACATTTCAAGATGATGCAGAAAACTGGCTAACTCATCAGCATTTAGAGCCGTTGTACTCTCGGCAAGACTGGGACCCTTTTCCCAGAACTCATCACAGTCAATTTCTGACTCCTTTGTTTTTCGCAAAAGAGCGAGCAATTCAGTCAGTTTTTCAGGTTGTTTTTGCAAGAGCCGCCTCCAGATCGAAGCCTTTTTTGTGTAAATCTTTGATTAGTGCCCGTCTCGCATCATGGGTCAATTTATACACCGCCCCGCATGTAGTATCATACCTCCGAGCAATTTCATCAGCTGTCATCCCATCGATTTCTGCAAGTAATGCCGTACGCTGTTTGCTAGTTAACGCTGTGGCAATAGACTGTTTAACAATTTCCAAAACCTCCTTGGCCGCGACACGTTCTGTAAAATCGCCTGGCGCCGCCGGGCCTTCAAAAATATCGTCTGCGGTTAGAGCATCTAGAGAATAATCACTCCATCGTTTTCGCCGAATTTCTGCCATTGCAACACGTATAGCAATGGCGCACACCCATGTGTAAAAGGCACTTTCGCCACGAAACGAGCTAAGCTTTTGCATAACAATGATCAAAGTTTCTTGCACAACGTCTTCTATAAAAGAGTCTTCCACTTGAAACATGGCTTTAAGTTTTGGAGCAATGCCGCGCAAAAGTTGAGGACGCAACTTTGAGAAAGCGGCTTCTCGGGCGACCTTGTCACCTTCCAGAAGTGCTAGGTAAACATTGTCCTCAAATCCCAAATCACTTCCTCTATTTAGCATTCAGAAAATTTTACTCGCTATCGACACTTGACTACCGCTTTTTCAAAATAATTCAAAATTTTTCTTCGAACGGGGTAAGAACTGCTGTCCTCAAATCACAAACCGACAGATAGACCAAGTGAGGACTTGAATCATGAACACTGTTACAGCCAATAAAAATCACACTCCTTTTTTGACTGCACTTTCGGCTACACCGCCAGACGAAGTTGCCAAATACTTTTCATACTTTGGACTTGCTCTAACTATAGGTTGGATCGGTCTCCTTAAATTCACGGCCCCAGAAGCAGAAGGCATAGCTCCATTCGTAGCAAACAGCCCATTTATGGGTTGGACCTATAGCTTGATAAATCATCAGGTCTTATCAAACATTCTAGGGAGTGTCGAACTTGTGGTGGCGTCGCTGATTGCAATGCGTGGGATAAATCCAAAGCTTTCGGCGGTCGGTGGCTTTTTGGCAACCGGCATGTTTTTAACTACTCTTTCTTTTATCTTTTCGACTCCAGGAGCCGTCGCCGGAATTATATTTGGTGCCGTCCCAGCACTCTCAGTTCCTGGGCAATTTCTTCTTAAAGATGTCGTGCTACTAGGGGTAGCGCTTCAAGTTTTGACCGAATCAGTCAAAGCCATCAAACATCAAAATTAATCAAAGTAAACAAGATCGCAAAAGTGTAATGATGCCTGAGTGCCTTCTATTCGGCTTGAGAGCACAGCTTCTCTGCCGATGAAGAGCGATAATATTCTACCGTTCCGTAAGTAGTCGCCTTATTATACAAAAATGGCATTTAGTACAATAAGATATTTCCTTATGGAACGGAGATTCTTTATGGCGACCTAGTACAACCAAAGCCAGAGAACGGCTCCAGTTGACTCAATCCCAACCTTCAACGCAGGGCTAACATGCTGTCGCTTACATTGAATTATCCAAGCGCGACGCGCTATCAAATGACTGCGAAATTACTAGTGTTGGCAGTTCTGCTCAGCGCAGCTTTGCCTAATAAATTATCTGCCGAGGTTCCATACTCTGCTCTGCCAACGCCATCCGCGCAGTTTTTAAGAGTGCCTCATGAAGGGATGCGCTTTTTAAAAGACCTAGGCCCCGGCTACACGCTAGCACAGCGCATCTCGAATCGTAAATTAGTAATAGTCGAGTGCTTTGAAAAGTCGCCTGGGAGAGTTTTTGAGGTAGACGCTAAGACTCAAAAGCAAAGTCGAAGCTCGCTAATTGGCACCCGCTTCTGGTGGACAGCTGCACCCAACGAAAAACTACCCGATCCGCGAGTTTATTTACTGATAGACATCACAGACGGAGATTCACACGGAATAAATAATGCTCTGGGGCAGTCAATCATCAAGCAACAATATGCATCCATTGCAGTTGATGAAAAAATGAATTATGCCGCGTTCAAGAAAAGTATCCGTCAAACTCGCGGCGATTTGGACGTATTTGACCGGTCTGGGCGACTTCTCAACAGTGCATTAAACATCGACCCTTATGATTACCCGAGCTTTGAAGATGGCTTTATTGTAATTGGTGATCATCTCGCTAAACTGCCGCATGGCGGTTATGACCGAGGAAAAAGGGGTCTGCTTGATGCTAGCGGTAAGCCAATTTATCCAAGAGTGCTGGACGGTTGCATAATCGGAGCAGGACACGCACAGTGCTATAAAACTGAATCTGGAAAAACCACCTATTTGATAATTGACGATAGCGGCAAAGTTGTTGCTCAATCGTTAGATCCGGGGAAGGTTGATATCGTCTATAAGAAAATTACGCAGGCATGGCTAAATCGTCCGCATCAAAAACCTGACAATACTGAGTTTTACCTTGATATCGAAAAAGTCGAACAAATCGCCAATGCCGATCGCTCCCATGATTCACCGCACTTCTCACCTATCCTCTGGAGAGTAGATAGCGGAAAGAAAGGCATGTTTATTGGCTTCCTTCAAGACTATAAATTGATCGGAATGAAAGTAGCTGAATTGCAACTGCTATTGGGTGATGGAAGGCCGCAGGACATCGACGGCAAGCTGTGCTGTTCCTATTCTTTGTCTGATGGATTTCACTGTGGTCGCAGTGGTGAGAGTATAAGATTAGAAATCAAGGATGATAAGGTTTGCGCATGGGCTTATCATCAAGGTAGTCAAACTACAGAGTGGCAGACGACAGAACCCAATGCGGCCTCAATTAAGTAGAGGTGAGTATCAAAAATCATTTACTCATTTCAGTTTTGGTTGCAGCTTTTCTAATTGCAGCAAGTGCAGCGCCTCCTTCTCTGGCAGAAACAGTAGTTCGCGGACTTCCTGAGCCCTCACGGCAATTTCAAAGCGTTCCTCATAAAAATTTGCGTTTTCTGGCCGACTTGATGCCAGGCTTTGTGCTGGCCCAACGAATTTCAGACCATGCAGAAGTAGTTGTCGAAATAAAGAAAGACAATGCAGTAAAAGAATGGCTGATTGACAAAGCCGCCACTGCAGGCAACAGTGGAATGATGGCTGACTGTCGCAGATATTGGGTAGCAAATGCGAAAACCAAAATTGTAGATCCTCGAGATTATCTGCTTATAGCCTTCGAGAACAGTTACCTGGGCCTCAAGAACGCGAATGGCAAAGTGATTCTTGCACCGATTTGGCACACTATAGATATTGGCTCTGACTTTCATATCGTTGCTACAAAACTAGATGATCTTGGAATCACTTTAGATTTATCTGTTTTCGACACTACTGGAAAGTTACTTGCCACCATAAACGATCTCAGCCCTGCGACAGGCGGTGTCATTGAGAACGATATGGTAATGATTACGGCCAAGAATATTAAAGAGGAGAGAGGTAAGGCCGGCCTAGTTAATACCGATGGCGTTTTGATTTACCCGACAAAGCTAGAATCGTGCATGATTAGCCTGGGCTGCGCGCATGCTTGCGAGATCATTGACGGAAAGTGTTACTATCTCGCGGTTGATAGAAGTGGCAGAGTACTGTGTCGCTCCCTCGACGAAAATGAAGTTTATAACGCTGAGAAACCATTACAGGCCGCGACCCTGGCCGCGCGACAAAATCGGCTACCTTTGCCGCTCAGACAGGTAGACGTGCAGCTTCTCCAATCTCTAGCGGAAGCAGATCATTCGCTCGATACAGAACATTTCACTCCTGCAGCTTGGGCAAGACCACCTAAACCTTTTGACGGTACGCGTTCGATTATGTTTGCCGGTTTTCTAAGAGACCATAAAATAGTTGGTATGACCAGGCTGGAGATAGAAAAATTGCTCGGAAAAGGTACAGAGAATGTTTTCAAAACTCCAGGAACACTGAGCTACTCAATTGTCACCCACTGCGAAGGTGGTGATCTTTTCACTTTCAAGTTCGAATCCGATAAAGTTGCTAGCTGGTGCCTCACTTCTTGGGGCATAGGTGGCAAGCCGCCAGTTCCAGAATGGAAAGTATGCGAACCTGATTTGACTGTTTATCCCTTTCGCACTGACCCGATACCAGATAACGAGTAAATGGCAGCATTAGTGCTTCCGATTTAATCGCTACTCCCCATATCTATTGGCAGCCAAAAGGGAAGTGTTACCACAGATAAATGACGGTAACTTGCTTATTGCTAATCAACTCTTCAGTGCGGGCCGCCAGCGCCATGAGATAAACTTGGCACCAGGGTAAATCGCGGGTGCAAATATTCCCTGCTTAACTCCGTGTTCATCCTCGATGAACCAGTCTTCCCAAAGGTTCAAAGACTCTGGCGGGTCTTGGTCACCCTTGTTTTCGCTCATAATGTAATCGATCAGCTCTTTATGGCTGGCGGCAGCAGGAGTCAATTCTAGGAAGGCAGTCATCTGCGGCCCTTCTTGTGCGGGCTCTGTAACAATGCCGATAACGTCAGCGCCCCGGCAAAGTTTCATCGGATTCATTTAACCTCCACTTTCAGATAGCGCCACTAGCAATATCATAACGAAGATCCTCAATTTCCCGGCCAATCTTCTTGGCCTGATAAAGTAAAAACCAGATCAAAATTGCAGAAAAAAAAAATTTGCTTGGCACCAATCAATTCTTCAGTGCGGGCCGCCAGCGCCAGGAGATAAACTTGGCATCTGAGCGGATAGCGGGGAGAGAAATTCCTCTCTTCACTCCACTATCGTCCTCAATAAACCAGTCTTCAAAAATGTTCAAAGCCACAGGTGGATCTGGACTATTTCTGGTCACGCTCATCATGTAATTGAGCACGTCTTTGTGATTAGCGGCAGCAGGAGTCAATTCGAGGGCAGCTGTAATCTGCGGCCCTTCCTGTTCAGGATTTGTGACAATGCCGACAACGTCAGCTCCGCGGTAAAGTTTTATCGGATTCATTTAACCTCCACTTTCAAATATTTCTCAGCGAGTTTAGCCACAGTTATCCATACCAGTTGAGGCCGTCTACCGACTATCAAGCACCTCGCAATTCACAGTGGCGCCGGTGCGCAAATTAGAGAGGGCGATGCCAGGCAAAGGTAAAGTCGGTAGCTTTTGGATTAAAACCTTTGCCGATCGCCAATCATCAGGGTTCACCCGTTCTTGAACAAGAACAGCAAAGCCGTTATCTAACTCAAGAACAGCGCCACCATTTATGATGGCAGCCTTACAACGCTGATAGACCGTTTCAGCAAGAGAGTGTCTTGCACAGATTGAATGTAAGTCTTCAAAGACCGGAATCTCCGACTCTTTAGTCACATTGTACAGCTCGCGACGATAGACGGGTTCTTGGTAGGGTGTTTGGAGCCCAACAGTAACATCACGATATCGCGTTTCATAGTGATCAAAAACAGTTCGCTCGGCCGTGGTAGGGTCAGAAATCAATTCACGATCGTGCTCGGTTGCAGCGATCACCTCTTTCACTTCAGCCTGAATTTCGCTGCTTGCTGTTACGGCAGCTCCCAACTCAGGTTCTTGGCCTGGCACTCTTAGCTCTTGCGGCAGCGATGATGATGATGATGATGATGGAAATGGAGATGAAGGAGAGGATGACAATGAAGACGAAGAAGATGGAGATAGAGAAGAGGAAGAGGAAGGAGAAGACGACGACGAAGATGACGATGTGCTGTTGGTGGTCGGTCGTGCAGCTGCTCTTGGCGCCACGTACTGAGGCATACGCTCTTTAGAGCCTCCAGTAGCAAAGTTCATGTCGACAGCGTCAAACTTAGCCTCTAAAGCGCGCCTCTTAGTTTGACATGATGCTGCTTCCTTCTCCTTTCCAAGCTGAGAATATACGAGTTCTAAGTTAGTTAGAATCGATAGAAGAAAGGCGTCTTGATTGCCGGTAAGCTCATACTGAGACAAGCAGCGCAGGAGAATTGGCTCAGCTTCGCCGTATCTCCGCTGCTGACACAGCAATGAAGACCGTGTCATTTCATCTTGGAGTGATGAACTTATCTCATTAGAGTCAGCGGCCTGAGCGTCTACTCTAGCTATGGCGGCAGCAAATGCAAGAGCAATAGAGAGCGCAACAAGAGCCTCTATATGCCTGAATGCTCGACTCGACCGCCGTTGAAAAGTCTTGATGTTCGAACCTCGTTGACTGCTATTGGACAAGAAGCTCCATTTGGCATCTTACCTGAGCAATATAAGAATCACTAGACTAAGCAGACTTAAACTAGATAAAAGCTCCCAATTGTAGTCTAGCCAACCGTTATTATTTCGATTAACGGGTAAGTTAACAACCAGGCTACACGGGGGTAATGCCGGTGGGAAAAATTGCATTGGCGGCGATCATCTCTTTCGCCGCAAGCTTTGGCGCTGCCCAGGCCAGCACCTGCATAGGCGCGAACCCTTGCAATGCTTGCCATAACTGTAGTGCGTGCAAGCGATGCTCCAAGATGGGTTTGACCTGCGGGGTTTGCGCGGGTGGCAAAAGGCAGCAGAATCATAGCCATGAGAAAGATAAGTTGGCGGTGAAGGGGAAATAGCATACACAGCCTTCAAGCTGGAGGCTTGCCATCGTCCAGGTATCACGTCCAGACTGCATTATGCGCCAAAGAAAGTGGCGCCTAAATTATCTGTTCTATCAGGGCATAAATACGACATATCTGCAAAATGGTCTATAAAAAACTCCATTCATTACTAACTTTACTGGCAATTACAATCTTGCTGTCCAGTACACAAAATACATTGGCACTTGGCCGCCGCAATGCAGTCAACCTAGATCTGACCAATCCACCAAAGCTCTACGACATCAATCTAAGAGACTATGTAATCAAGGCCCGAAAAAGAATTCAAGGCCTCTGGGTTCCAACACAACGAGCAATGCCACAAGTCAAAGTGTTGTTCTTGATAGAAAGAGATGGACAACTTGAAGATATTCGAATTTCGCAAACATCAGGCGACAAGGAATTTGACCGACAAGCGATGAACGCAATTTTCGAGAGCGCGCCATTTCCACCATGGCCACATCAACACCTCCTTATTGAAGCTAATTTCGATAACCATTATCAGTCTGCGGAAGAATACGCAGACAACAAAGCACGAGTTCAACAGATAGCTGAGAGGCGGGAGCAGCGCAGGCAAAACACTAATTCAGGCTATTCACAGTCAGCCGCTTCCAACTACAGAAACGAACAAGTACAGCCAGACGCTCAATTCGCAACTGCGCCAGGCGAGAAAACATGGACAGCTTCAGACAACCGTGTAATTCCTCTCGAAGAGGTAGTCGTAGAACCGACAGAGCCTGCGCAGAGCGGCAGATCATGGAGCAAACCAATTTCCTATAACCAATTCAAAAATATCACTCAAGATCAGCAAATTGATTATCTTTCTTGGTTTAAACAATGGATGACTCTTCCAGTTGAACAACGATTTGCATTTCTGAAAGTCGGACCGATGACACCGCACAAGCAAACCAAGAAGCGTTCCTGACATGAAAAAGAAGTATTTGACCAAACCCATAGCGGCCACAATAATAGCTATCCTGTTAAGCGCAACACACCAAGACGCTCACTCATCGGAGCAAGCACCACTTCAAGCTGGAATTGAGCATGCAGAACAACTGCCAGCAGTAAAACTATCTTCAATGGCGGGTCAAAAGTTCGACAGTAAATCAGCTCTTTGTATCGAAGATAAAGAGTGGTTTGTTATACCAACCTGGTTTGCAGGTACATGGCGTACCATTCAGCAAGCGAGAGTATCTCGATACGACAACAGATCTGGCGAAATGCAAACGCAAGAAACAATCTTGCCAACAAGGGAACGTGAGGTATTTGGGTATCAAACAGATCGACAGCAAAACCCTTGGACGTTGCAGCGACCGCTGCAACCAATCATTCTGAGCTCTACAATGCCAAACCTCGAATCAAACAAACCTTCAGACACGATACCAGTAACCATTTACACGTTTCGCCAAAATCAGCCGGTTAGCGAAGATTCGTCCAAAGTAGTGATGAAAACACTAGACACTGTTTTGACAGTAAGAAACGATACTAACAAAATCGAATCAGTTGAGCAGCGCGAGACTTATAGAACATTCATACGCATCGATGCTGAACTTATGGCTCTATATTCAGACGAGCAAACCTATGATCAGCAAGGTCTACCAAAAGTGCGCAGCAAAATTGCTGAACTGCGAAAAAGAGATGCCGAGCTAAAAGTAGTCGATGAATTCAAAATGACAAACATTCTAGCTTCTTTCAAGAATTTCTTGAAAGGCGCTGGTCAGGGCAACATTGCACCGGAGCGATAGAATTGAGAAAAGGATATTTACTCCAAGTAACAATCATTCTTTCGACGTTGCTCTATCCAACCGCGCGAGCGGCGGACATCGACTCTATGGCCGAAGCGTTTGCAGCTCAGGCGAAACGCTGCTGGGAACGAGGCGAAACCGCTCACGCCGTCAAACTTTACAAACAGGCATTAGATCACGAGGTTAAAGACGATAACGATGAACTATATAAGGCACTGCTATATAACAACTTAGGCGAGTGCTACCGTCGCGTGGCCGACCAACCAAGCCAACTAAGTTTAATGGAGCCGGACGAAGCAGCAAGAGAAGTTTGCTTGGGCAAAGCAGAAGAGAACCTCAAAAATGCATTAAGAATCAAAGAGGCGAAAAGTTCCAGTAGTACTAACTTTATCTATATTGCGCGGAGCATAGAAAATCTAGCAAGCGTTTACAAGACACAAAATCAAACAATGGAAGCAGAGGCGCTCTATCGCAAAGCTATAGCAATTAGAGAAGAAAAAGAAGGAAAAGGCGCTACATCATGCGCAAGCGACTATCTGGCTATCGGCGAAATCCTCACCACCGACAGGCATTTCAATGAAGCGCTAGAAGCGCTCAAGAAGAGCCTTGCTCTTTACACGGTTACTTCCCCGCCGAACGACAATGTACTTGGCATATGTCATCAGAAGATTGCCTATCTTTACCTGAACTGGAATAAACTTGCGCTAGCAGGTGACGAGTACGATAAAGCCGTCCAGATTTTTTCTCGCAACCCGACAACAGCGAAAAAGTATCTAGGCAATCTTGAAAAGAGCATGCCAGATTTTCCATTGCATGCCTATTCTGACGCATGCGCGGAAGTAGAGAAAATAGAGACAGATCCGTCACCGAGTATAGCTACAAAACGGGCACGAATGGCAATTTTGCTCAAAGCAGCACGCCGATACAAACGACCGGCGAGCGAAATAAAATTCTTTCAAGACCAATTGATTCGTTAGTGGCAGTTCAGGAGTAGGTGAAAGAATGGAGCCAAAGCATCGAACGATTGTTCTGTCGGGCCTTCTGATTGCCTTTGGAATGCTTCTATTCCCGCCCTGGCGTGGGGGACACTATGTAATTATCTTTGATCCACCGAATTATTCGAGCGGAATAGATGTTCAACGCCTCTGCATTCAGATGATTCTCCTCGCAATACTTTGCGGCATAGCATTTCTTGCAACTTCTAGCAAATCGGTAAGTGGAGAATCTGAAGACACTCCGCCTAAGACGTCCTTGAGCAAGACAGAAATAAAAGCCCTAACTGCGTTCGTAGCTCTTGTATTAGGTCTTGGCGGATATCACTACTTACAAAAATACCAAGACGAGCAGGCCACCCTCGCATTTATAAAGGATCAGGAGCTATATCGAGAAAAAATTAGAAAGGAACATGAGGAGGCTGCAATAGAAGCGACTAGGCAGCGAAAAATTCAAGAAGAACAACAGCATAAAGTTGAGGAACAACAGCGAAAGACCTTTGCGAAGAAGCTGAACAAATACGCTACGCAGAGAAAACTACTTATCCCCGAACCACTGTATCCATCAGTGAAAACCTATCTCCACAGTTACTGGCGAGATGATAAATTGGTTTACTGTCTTTCTCTATGGGGTTCGCCTGAGCACCTAGAGTATGCAGCTGATTCGAATCAAACCATTCAAATTCAAGTAATGGACAACGACGGACTGAGCATATTTGATCTAAATTTTGAGTCGAGTAACTTGAAACCGCAAAAAAATCAAACTGGGGCGGTGACCTGCCTTGCGACGCCGAGGGAGGCTGTACCGTGTGAGCTTGCAACGTATGAGTCTATAGCTCGAGTAAGGCTTCATCAATAAGCCAAAGGAACGCTCAGATCACCGTATAAACGAGGCTATTTTTAGTAACAGAATCTGAAATGACTTGTGCAGATTCTTGCAGCAGCAGCAATCTACTCAGCGATAAAAAAATACAAGAGGGACAATTAAGCAATGAACCAACCACTTATCAATTGGGATTTTCTAAACGTAATCCTAGCGCCTACAATTTATATCGACGGACCATTTGTGGGTCAAGAATTTGATGCTCGGCTTTGGCTCGAACAGAATCAGAATGGCTTGCAGTTAGTTGATGGAGGATTTTACGCACTTGAAACAAGAGAAAATATGACTCAAGGGAGAATTATTTTCAGGACGTTGCCAGAACAAAATCAGGCCTTCAATTTTGCGGTGCTCCCACTCCTAGGCCTCGTAGAAACAAATGAATTGATAAGACTTCTCAACAATAATATTCTAGAACTACCGGCAAATAGACTTACAGTTGTCCGCGCACGCAATTTCGACGGACAGCGTGGCCAAACCGTTTTCCATGCAAGCAACAATGACCAATTTGCAGGGTTTGCTAGATATCTGAATGTCGAACAACTAGAGTAATGCGTTCTAAACCAAAGAGCTAATCATGTTCATCATTTTTAAAATAAACTGACCTCAAAGACAGTGGACAAAGTCTATGTACCGTCCTTGACACCATTTCAGTGGAGGTGACGTCCCGGTGGCAATCACAGCAGAGCAGGTGAAAACATTCTGGGATAATGACCTTGCCCCATTTTTTGTACCACGTCAAGCACGAACTGCTCGCCCTGCTGAGAATGCCCAGTTTCCGGTACCAACCTTAACTAGAAAACTCCTGTCTGTTGAGAAGGACCCTGACCTTGCGACTTGCATTGACCTCTATTCCAGGTAAATTGTTGGCTTACAAACGTCATCGCATCTCGATTCTAACTGTGTCATTGATGCCTTCAAGCCGAGCGACCTATCGAGGGAAACGACCGCCACCGTATATAGTGCACGTCGGACATGACAGACGATACACGAGGGACAACTTTCGCGCCGAGCTAAAAAAAATTAACATCAAGCGAAGTATGAGCAGCAAAGCTAACTATTGGGATAACGCAGTCTCCGAAGGCCTCTTCGGTTCATTGAACCAGGAGTTACTCCATCATGAAAAATACAAAACACGCTAAGAAGCAAGACTAAGCACACTCAAGTGCCTCGAAAAGTTCTACAATACGAAGCGTTTGCACTCATATTTAGATTACTTCACACCAGCCGAATTTAAAAACCGCAAGACAAGAGCAAAAAAGCGATCTCCCACTTCTTTGTGGCTTACTGTTAGGGGAAAGATCACACCTATGGTAGAAACGGAAACGACAGGACAACCATGCTGACAAAATGGAGTGTTACAAACTTTAAATGCTTTGAAATGCCAACCGAGATCGAACTAAAACCCCTTACGATCTTCGCCGGCATCAATAGCGGGGGCAAATCGACGCTTTTTCAATCGATCCTTCTCATCTCTCAGACATTTCTGAATCGTGATACGAGTAGAACACTAGCACTAAACGGAACCTTTGTTAGACTTGGAGATCTTAACGACATTCGCACGTTTGGAAGTTCTGAACCGAGCATAACAATAGGATGGGAAGCCGAAACAGCTGTCGAAGGTTTTTATTCTACGATTGGCTCGCAGTACACCCATGCTCACTATTTAGGCAGCCGATACAAAAAGATTAGCGGCGAGATAAAGTTTGATAACGATTCAACAAAAGAAGGTGGTGGCAAGCTCAAACCAAATCTCACTTCCCTAGTATTAAGATGCGCAGCTACCGAAAATGGGAAGGAAAGCTGGATCACTCTTGAGAAAAATCGCACAGACTTTGCAATACCTTCCGAGTATGCAGACAACGCCTACGAAAGCGGTCTCTCTGAAAATTTGAAGTTCTTAGTACAAATGGACGACTTCTCGACATTGGAATCAACGGTAGATTTTGAAAGTATCACGCCTATAGGTGCGTCGTTGATTCACTTCCTCCCTGAATATCTACTAGTCAAATATAAAGTGCGAAGCGCACTCCTAAGCGGCTTGAAGGACGCCTTGAGTGGACCGGTCAGAAGCGCATTGACAGCTCACCTAATAGTTCCACCTGCGGTAGCTTCGTGCCTACAGTCTTTTGGAATATCCGTAAAAACTCCTTCAACAGTCAGAGATCTTTCTAGACTTGTAAACACTGATGCTCGAAATATTTCAGTACTAGAGGACGTAGCTGAAACTCTCTTCACTAGAATCACTGAAATCGTCAACGAGGGTAGCGATGAATATTCATCGACTTACATTCCCCTTCCACCCGCTCTTCGCGACTGCCGAGAGCTAACAGAGAACCTATTCGCCACGGATGTAAAATATCTCGGGCCTTTACGCGATCAACCGAAGGCCATTTACCCACTCACCGGAACTCTCGACTCAACTGACGTTGGCCTAAAGGGAGAGAATGCAGCGGCAGTATACTACCAGCATCAACAAGATATTGTTCAAGCCATTCTCCCAAGTGCATTTAACTTATCAGGGGAATTTAGTGGACTTATTGAACTGTGCCCCTTGGGCAAGGCCATCAAGGAGTGGATGAATTATCTTGGCCTTACTAACGAGATTATCATCAATGACAAAGGGAAGCATGGTCACGAACTCAAAGTTAGAACACCCGGTACAAAGAAACCTCACGACCTGACTCATGCAGGCGTGGGCGTGAGTCAAGTTTTTCCGATACTTGTTATGTGCCTTACAGCCAATAAAGGTTCTATCTTACTAATAGAACAACCTGAACTCCATCTCCACCCAAAAGTTCAAGCCTTGCTAGGTGATTTCTTTCTAGCAATATCATTGCTCGGGAAACAATGTTTGATTGAGACACATAGCGAATATCTCATTGACAAACTCCGCTGGCGAACCGCAGCAGCTACCGAAATGTCAGTAAACAATCTATTCGATGTCTATTTTGTCACCAAGGATCGCAATTCAACATTCGAGAAATTGGAGATAAGTAGTTATGGCGCCATAGTTAATTGGCCTGATGGTTTCTTCGACCAATCACACCAGCTGTCAGAGCAGATCCTGCTAGCTGCTACTCGAAAAATGGAATCCGAGGAACAGAATTTCAGTGAATGAAATAGCAAACGAGCATGCCGAATGATCGAAATAATCACCTCAATTATTGACCCTCACCTCCTCGCAATTGAACTAGCGAGTTCACGAGAACAAGCCATTGCACGCATCAAGACACTCTTGCTTTGGAATACCCTAAACCGTGAAAACTCCTGGACACAGAGCTACCTCCCAAAATCCACCATTCGCCTTCTTGAATCAAACAATTCTTACCCCGCAGACCAGCGATTGCAAGCGGCACTGAAAAAATTCGACCTTGCCGATCGCTATTCATTAAACGATCTGCGAAGAGCAATTAACAGCACTCTCAGCTGCCCTCCTTTTGAAGCAAAAACCTCAGTTGAGGATGCTCTATGGTCGGCTATCGAGACGCAACCAGACATAAAAGCAACACACCCAGAAGTTTTTTATAACGAACTAGTTAGAATACTATTGAGGCTAATTCTGGAAGACAAACTCTCTCAGCCCCAAAAGTCTATACCGTACTTCTGTGTTATAACGACTTTCAATACCCCAAAAATCAATCTCGAAGCAAAAATTGATTATGTTCTCCCAGACAACCTTCTCAAAGACGATGCATTTCCATTTTCTGTGACTGGTTCAACTAATGTCTTTCAGAACCAAGAGAACCTACTTTCAATCATAAAACCAGAAACTTTATGGGGGAATTCTAAGTGTGTTTATGATATACAAACAGCAATTACTCTGAAATGCCGAGAAATTCAACAGGCTGCCAAAACCTACACCAACTACTCAGCTATTCCTAAGTTCACCATCGGCAAGCATTTTATGCGCTCACTCAAAGATAATGAAGCTGCTGGCTTTTCGAAGTTCGCCGCATGCACACTAGAAACAATCGCAAGAACTCTGCTTCGAATCGATGAAGATGCAATCAAGACTTTTAGAGAGGCGGCTGATTCTTCAGCAGCACGTATTCGAACTGCTGATTCAGCAATCGCCAAACGAGTTCATATAACAAGTGCCGGTGTTGCACTAAGATTAATGCTATGGCACAAACGCGATGATTCTTTCGAACTCGCAAATGTAGGCGCAAAGAATGAACTAGTGATTGAGCAATAACGAGACACGCAATTTTTCATTCCTCCGTAGGTTCAATCTCACATCGGCAATTTTCTCAAGGCCATCAGTATATCGGCAGACCACATGCTACAGTCCGACCCGCAATGGGCAAAAGACTATATAGGACCTCTCCAATGGCAGCCAATGGAATTGAAACATCTGCATAAGAAAACCAGAAAGCAAAGAAGATCGCAACAGCGCCAACCTATTGGCTTCACACTGGTAGAAGCGCTCGTCGCCTTGCTCATTGGTGCGATTTTTTCCGCCGCATTTCTCGACATCTTCACTACTCTACTCAGAACAAATACAACCACTCAGAACGAAATATGCGCAAATACAATTGCGCAAACTATGATCGAGAATGCGCAAGCCGTAGGCTATAGCTTTCTAGCAGCCAAAACCGGCACATGGGAACTCTACGACCAAGGCGCACCTTACATCACTGATATCAAAAAAGATCCGGTACTGCTTGATCTGATGAGTAAGAATTGGAGTGACAAAGTTAAAACTTCAAATTTCAAGGGCAAGGTAACTTGCACCATTGAACCAGTATCGACTATCCCATCAGCACTCGTTTTCAACGTCATCGTAAAATGGTCGGACGGTTCGCACATAGGGACGGCAACGAATCCTTATGGCAGAATCATTACGACCTCAACAATTCTCACAGATTCAGGCTTCAACAAATGGGAACAGTGAGCTTACGACGAACGCAAAGCGGAATCAGCCTTACTGAGCTGGTGGTAACAGCCGTAATTTTGATAGGCTCGATGGCGGTCTTCGGCGAACTTGCTGTGCTCATCACGGTAGCTAGCATGACTACGACCAACAAAGTTGACGGCCTAGCAGCAGCTAGATCAGCTCTAAATCGGATCTCGGCTGACGTTCGTCAGGCTAGATGCATCGGCGATGGATACGCAAATGGCGCCAATAGGCTAGTTTTTCCAGCATCGAACAATCCAAAGTATGCAAGCAATGCACCGCCCGGCGGTTGGCCAGCAGCGCCTTGGAGTTCTATGATTTTAGGGCCCAGCATATTAATACTTCAGGTACCAGTTCTATACAAGAATCCCGGTAGTGCCTTAAATGGGGTTCCTACAATTTTGCCAAAGAACCACTTTGGAGCAGGCTCTCCGCCAACAAACATGGCTAATGTAGACACAATTGTATACGAGGTACTCGCTGACCCATTACGAGCAGGGGAGTACCAGCTAAAAGTAGCTAGATTTCCAGGAGAACAGCTAGACGTTCTGGGCACAGCTTCTGCACCCATGACGGCAATCAATCCACCGCAGACTATTTTGAGAGGACTCGTTGGTCCAACAGGCAACGGCAGTGCCATGCCAATTGTTTTCTCATACTTCGCACCTAGCACTTCAGATCCGCCAAACACAAAGGTCATACCATCAGCAGCAAATGCTGAGCGACTTAGAGGCGTTGGAATTGACCTTGAAGTAAAGAACACTGGCTTAGCACCGCAGCAGGGAGATGGCCGTTTCCCGCAATTCTTTGGGGTTCACACAGAAGCGTTTATTCGAAATAGTCGCAACATGACCATGCAGAACATAGTGCCGGTGCAGCCATGAGACAAGACAGAAAACGAGGCCGCAAATCGCGAAAAGAAGGATTTGTTCTCGTAGCAATTATCCTATTTGGATTCTTTGCTGTTTCGATGATAGCCGCGCTGTTTCCGCTGATTGAAAATATCATGCGAAGCGAAAGCACCGGACGGAACATGAATGAACTCAGAGCAGCTGCCGAAATCGGAGTTGACTATGGAATCCAGCAGCTCAACGAATATGCTGTCAGCGACCCCGGACAAATCAGTCCGCTAGTAGACGTAGCATCCATAGCAGTACCCGCAAGGTACCTAACCGGGTTCAAAGATGGAACAGTATTCATCAGAATCAAATCCATCTCCAAAACTGACTGGCAAAGCATAGCCTACGAAAGCTCTATCTATTCACCAAGCCTCGATACTACCAACCCAATATCAATGCCAACACCAGTACAAGGCGACTACTGGCGAGTGATAGAAAGTACGGCGAAGAGAGGGATGTGGACAAAAAGTGTACGCGTATTTCTCGAACCAATGTTCAACCTCTCGGCGTCAGAGATTGCGACCAATGGTGGCACAGGAAATGTTACGTCATATTTTAACAACCCGATATTTAGTAGATCGAACATAGATTTATCACAAATCTCAGGTCCCCTAACTATCAGCTCTAGTCAGGACACCGGCTCACCGTACGGCCTCACTGTGGCAACCAACGGGACGATAGATCTTTCAAGTGCTGGTAGCGTCATTGCGGGAAATACAATAGCGAATTCAGTTGCTACGGTCGGACCTATCACAGCTCAGGTTCTAGGACAACCAAACCCTCCAACTTCGACACTCAAGCCAGCGCCAGTACCGGAGGCTGGTCCGGCATCGCCTTTATCGAATGATTCAATTGGGACGATCTTGCAACCAGGCTCCTATCAAACACCCGGAGTTGTCTATGACGGAGTCATAAACTCTGCGACAGTTAACACTACAGCCCCAGTAAAAATATTCATCCAGGACGGTATCACTGACGCGACGGGAGTACTTCCTTCTTACGCAGCGAACATCACAGCATCAGCATTGAACAATACTTCAATCGAGCAAATTGATGGCAGCGGTGGCGCCCGAAATTTGCAAATTTGGTATGCCGGTCAAAGACCAATCTCGTTGAACTTAGACACTGATTTTAACGGCCTAATTTACGCACCAAATTCCACAATAACACTCACCGGAAGCGGTACGTTTAAAGGTGGTCTTGTCGGCGACACTGTAAAGATGAAGAATAGCGGCACCGTAGATATAGATACAAGGCTAAACGACGCTACGAAAGCAGCAGTCTCTGGTAGTGGTCTGACATACGCAACAAACAGTTCTGGGGCAATATTACACGGCTACAAAGCAGTAACATGGCAAGAAGTGCAAGGTCAGCTTGTACCATAGCTTCGGCTTGGCCAAACTGCAAACCATCCAGCCATTAGCTAGACCTAAACCTCCACCCCAAGCTCCTTCAACGCCTTCTTAGCCTTCTCTCGTATCTCGCCCTTCGGGCTAGCCGAATAAACGCGTGACCAGAGTGCCACCAATTTATCGCGAGCTTTTGCTTGAATCATTGCTGATTTTTCTGAGCGATAAATCGTATCCCAAGTATTTATTTCTTTGATTGTCGAAGGTATCTTCGCTGACAGAATAACCGCCTGTCGAGCCAGCCATGACGGCGCATCCGGAAATTTAGAAGCAACCATGTAGTACTTCGCTGCAGATACTTCATCATGGGCATACAGGTACATATTGATACCTGCAATGTACGGCAGATACCAATTATTAGGATTAGCTCTGATACCACGTTGAATTATTTCGTTGGCTCGCAGTGGTCTCTTCTGCGCAGAGCCAATAGTAAAAGCGCAATACCAATACGGTTGAGTGAAATGCGGGTCTAAACTCGAAACAAGCTCCAGATATTTATCGGCTAGCACCGATTGATCGTGAGAGCGCGCGACACCATCACCGATGTAGCTAACAAACGCTAACCAATAGAAGTCGGCAAGCAATTGATCATAGCCGAGTGCCACCAAACGCACGGCTTGAGCCGAAGGAATAAACGCAAACTCCTCACCACCATGCAGCCGCTTTAACGAAGATGCGACACCAGCGTGAAGCCACACCGTAAGCGGCACAAGACAGACTAATAAGATATAGAGAAAGGTGTTTTGCTTCCTAGCAGTCACGCTTTACTCACCAGATGCTGCTTAATACCAAAGTTGTTTTTGGAAGTGTGCCATCAATAGCCTTGCCATCGCCCTTGGTGCCAAGCAAAGCATAACTTCTATGGTTATTGAGCGGTATATAAACTACCTGACCCGCTGCAGCGCCCGTACTTTCTGGTGGAAGTGTTCGCACCGCCGTCGGTGTAGAGACATAGCCAACCATTACAGGAAACTCTGGCTTCTTGCTGTAGGGGTTCAATGGCCCCTGAGAGGCCGGTGTCTTACCATCAGCTTCCCCGCCAGGATAATAGCTCTTCAGCGCATCATCTACTTCAGCAGGATACGTGTTATTGTGATCGGCAGCATAAGTCTCAAGCGCCACTTGAGCGATATGCATCGAAGTGCGAGTAATCTGCTCGTTAGCTTTCTCTTCAGCACTAGTCACTCTAGGTACAAACATACCTATCAACATTGCCGAGAAAAACAGAACGAGTCCTACTTCTACAGGCGTCCAAACGTGCTTTTGTTTTACAACTTGGGCAGAATTGCTTGTCACGATTTCCTATCGATTGTAGCTGGCTCTGAACTTAATCGGACTGTAGATTCTAGCTGCTTATTGGTTTGAAAGAACCAGTGTAGTACCAGCTGAAGTTCCACTCAAGGCATTGCCTGGGTTTTTACCAGCACCTTGAATTGCATACGACGTGTTGTTGCCAGATGTGCCAATCACATTGTAGTAGACAGTGCCTTGGCTTCCCAATGAACCAGGAGCAGCAGCTCTTGTAGCTTGAACATCAGTAACGGCACCAGTTGCAAGCGGCTGAGGTGCGTTCATGAATGGATTTACTGGGTAGTTTCCGCCAGATGGGTTACCTTGGTTGCTGTTACCACCTGGGAAGTAAGACTTGTAGCCATTGTCACTTGCAGTAGCGGGATAGTTTCCACCTGCGTCTGTCGCGAACATTTCGGCTGCCACCTGGGCGGTGTGCATATTCCCCTTAACACTGGCTTCTCTGGCCTTATCCTGGGCGCCGATGAAGTTCGGTAGCGCGATGGCGGCGAGAATACCGATAATAATTACGACTACTAGCAGCTCAATCAGGGTGAATCCGCGCTCTGATCGAATTTTTCTCAGAGTTTTCAGATGCCGCTGCATTGGTCGTCTTTTTACAGCTAATTTTGTCACTGACATAATTCCATCACCCTCAAAAGAAAAAGGCCGCCCCTACATACTAAGTGTACTCACACCACTACCTCTTTTCCATGCCCAAAGCCTGGCAGCTTCTAACGCTTTTGGCCCAGCCTCCGGCTGATTATCCGCTCAGCCCTATCCTTTTAGTTAAATCACTCCAAATTGAAAGCCGCCGAGGTAATCACCCCAGCGGCTTAACAAAAGTTCATCAACATTGCTGCCGACATTCTCCAATGAGACACCGTCCGGTATCAGGCCGCTAATTAGGTTTCTAATTAGGCCTGACCCTTTCGACTGATCTCTTTATACGGTAACGAGTTCGCGTTCTACCACTTTAGTTTCTACTTTGTGGCGATCGTGAGCAGCTCTGCGTGGACGTCTGAGATGGTCCATGAAGCGCTTGTGAGCGAGAGTGTCGATTTGGGTTTGTGAGGTCTTATCAGGAACTGACAATACAAACTCTGAATTGCCTTCTTCTACTTTAGGCTCTTGATTGTGCTTGCCTACAAGATAGAGGTAGCCGCCGCGTGTTGAATAAACGTAATGAATCATGCCGCCTGCCTTTCTAGAATTCTCTTAGATGCCTGGAGAGATATAACCGTCGAACATTGGACTTGTACTTAAGACTGGACTTTGAACAGAATGAGAACTATGTAAGTTCTCCCTCGCTTCGAGTGTAAGTGCATTTCACTCAAATGTACATCATGAAATACTAAGTGCGCATGTATGTTTCAAAGAGAAAACATAACATTCTCTGAACAATTCGCCTTAGCGGCGTGTAATACCACCATGCGAATTGGCTTGGGGAGCCGTTTCTGGAATAGTTAAGGCGTTCTCTTGTTCAAGTATCTTGGCAGCCAGGTCATTGCCGACGACCACGGTAACTGAGCTTTCGATATTGCCAACAGACGCATTGACTATATCGCCTATACTCCCCAAATCAGTTCGTACTAAACTCGCATCTTCCGGATTGGCTTTCTGAGCGATAATTCTTGTACGTTTAATGCCCTCGGGACAATCTAAGTTTGGTTGTTGCACGGATACGTTTCGGTAGCCACGCACACCTAAAAGTTTTGCCACTTTGCGACCCATACCCTCGGTGGCGCTTGAGTTTTCGACCGATATGCGTATGTCGTCTTTTGATGATTCTACGAAGTTGGCACCATTCAATCGTGCCACCATTTTGCGTATATCAGACGGTGCAACTACCCAGTTGCCGTTGGGCGAAAACGTGCCAGGCATCATTGTTAAGAGCTGGTTAGACTTTGGGACGCCTCGAACAAAGTTGGCCATTCCCATCATGTCTTGAATGCTCATATCAGTACTAATGTATTGTTGCGCTATGTCAAGAAGTTTAGGCAAATGCGCCCAGCTGTCTGGTCTGAGGGCCTTGTCGAGTACTGCTCGCAAGAAGATTGATTGACGTTGCACGCGGCCGATGTCGCCGAGAGCGTCGTGACGGAAGCGCACAAAGCCCATAGCTTGATTGCCTGTAAGGGTGTGCATGCCAGGCTCTAAGTCGATTTTGAGCTTGGCGGTCCAGTCCATGTACTGCATCTTCTTGGGAACTTCGACCGTGATTCCCCCCAGTTCATTGACCAAATCTACTAGGCCGTGAACGTTGAGAACTACATAATGATCGATTTTGGTCTCGTCCAGAAAGCCGCTGACAGTCTCTATTGCCAGGTTTTGCCCACCGATGGCATTGGCGGCGTTGATCTTTTGTATGCCATTGCCGGGGATGCGCACTTCGGTGTCGCGGGGAATTGAAATTACTCTAAGGGAGTTGGAAACCGGGTCGAGGCGGGCCACTAAGATGGTGTCTGAGCGGCCGGTGAAAGCGTCTTTATCTATCTTTTGTTTACGTCTTCCCATGTCGGTGTAAACCACGTCTACGCCCAAGAAGAGCACTGTGGTGGGTTCCCGCAGGGTGGCGATGCGAAGCTGTGGTGGAATTAACTGTGGCCGGGTTACAAGCGTGGCAAAATAGCCCGCGCCAACCCCAACTACGGCGCAGAGAATAAAAATAAGGAGCCAGTAGCTTGGTTTCAATGTAACCTGAGGATGCCTGCAAACTTGGTTATTATACGTGCTGTTATTAGTGATGATATTACGCAGGTCTTTTCAGACCCAATTGTTCTTGATTTACTGAAGCTTTTAAACCCCGGATGGAAACCCTTTCGATGAGTAGCCCAGCAAAAGTGCTCGCTATTAATTTTGGCGGTATTGGAGATGAAGTTCTTTTTCTTCCGACTTTAGAGAGGATAAAAGAACTGGCGCCTGACTGCGAGCTTACCTTATTGGTAGAGCCGCGCTCAAAGTCGGTGATGGAAGTCACCAACCTGATCGACAAGATTATTACTTTTGATATCAAAAAGAAGCCACTCACACCGTTTGACCTAATTACGCTTACCATGCTGCTTCGCAAGGGCGGCTATGACATGGTGATTTCGTCTGGGTCTTCGCCCATGGTGGCAATGTTACTTTTTTTATCGGGCATAAAATTGCGCGTTGGTTACGATGCTGGCTCACCAGTAAAGTCGCTTTTAACCCACCCAGTAAAGCTTTTGCGTGATCAGTATGCCGCTGACATGTACCATGATTTGACCAAGGGCATGGCCAATTATCTGCGGCGCAAGGCTAACCCTAATGCTTCGATAAGAGATGTTGACGACACTTATCAAGTGCCAAAGATAACCCTCAAGCCTGATTCTTTGGCGGCCATGAAGGCCTTTTTAGAGGAAGGGCTGAAGCAAACGCAAGCGGCTGCGCAAAAGTCTACGCAAGCAAGTACGCACGAAAGCACGCATGAAAGTACGCTAGCAGCATCGCAAACGGCTGTCACCACTGACGATACTAGGCCAGTCAAGACTATTTTGATTCATCCTGGCACATCGCAGATGGCAGTGAGCAAGGGCATTATCAAACATTGGTCTTCTGAGAATTGGCTGGCATTTATCAGACTATTGCAGAATCAAAAAGATCTGCCGTTCCAAACCCGCGTGATTTTGTGCGGCGGGCCGGACGACAAAGAAGTTGTGGCTGGGTTGGAGAAGTTGCTCAAAGCAGATGCCGCTCCATATATAAGTGCAGTGGGCAAAACCAAGGGCTTGGCTGATCTAGCGGCGCTGACGAGCCTATGCGATGTTCTCGTGTGCGTTGACTCGGCTCCCATGCACATTGGCGTGGGGCTCAATAAAAATCTCGTGGCCCTATTTGGACCCACCGATCCCAAATTGCTTATCCCCAATCAAAAGAACTTCAAAGTCTTAGCTGATAGACCAGACTCTAATGTTTCGCCGCCTCGATCGCTGCAAGACGGGCTTGGCGTTCGGCTTCATCCTGAAACCGTTTACCAGTCTTTGTTGGATCTGCTCCGGGAAGAGTCAGGCCAATAAAGCTATCGGGGAACTGCTCATTGATGATGCGGTCAATTTCGTGGCCGCCAGGGCCGATTATGGCAAAGAGGGCGTCGACCACTTCGGGGTCAAACTGGGTGCCGCACATCTTTCTGATTTCGACCATGGCCTTTTCGTGGCCAATTGATTTTCTGTAGGGGCGGTCTGTGGTCATGGCGTCGTAGGCGTCTGAGACCAAGATAATGCGGGCGCCCACGGGAATGTCGGCTCCGGCCAGGCCATCGGGGTAGCCCTCGCCGTTGTAGTACTCGTGGTGGTGTTTGACGTATTCGCGGGCGCGCACGAGGCCGCGCAAATCGCCAATAATCTCGGCTGACTTGACCGGGTGCTTGCACATGATTTCTTTTTCTTCGGCGCTGAGCTTGTCGGGCTTCCACAAAATAGACTCGGGAACGCCGATTTTGCCGATGTCGTGGAGGATGCCTCCTAGTTCGACGTCGCGCAACTCTTCATCGGTCAGGCCCATTTGGCGGCCAATCAATACGGCAATGCGGCTCACCCGCAGGGAGTGGCCAGCGGTGTAGTCGCATTTTGCGTCGAGGGCATCGGCTAATGCACGGATGGTTCCCACTGAGACTGACTCTAGTTCGGCGATGGCGACCTTTAGCTCGCCCAACAGACGGTCGTTGCTTTCTTTTAGCTCGAAGGCCTCAAGAGCCCGGCGCACAGTCAGTTTTAGCTCGTCGGCGTCCCAGGGTTTGGCAATATATTTATAGACTGAACCAGCGTTGATGGCGTCTACCAGGGCCTGCACATCGGTGTAGCCGGTCAAAAGAATTTTAATTGTATCGGGGCAGACGCCAAGAGAGGCTTCAAGAAGCTGAACGCCAGTCATGTTTGGCATGCGTTGGTCGGTGATAATCAGGCTGATGTACTCGTTTTTCAGTACTTCCAGGCCTTCCGCGCCGCTCTGGGCCTCAATTATGTCGTGCTCTTCAGAGAGTACGCGCCTCAACAAGCGGAGATTCGGAACCTCATCATCCACTACTAATATTTTGTGGCGGCGCATTGCATTCCTCTTAGAACACTTCGGGTTAAACGCTGCGTGGGGTGCAGATTCACTTTTCGGCTTGCGCCAGGCAGTTCACCTAGTCCGGTTCACTCAGGCTTTCAGCCAATTGCTTGGTTATGGCCTGGAGCGGCAAGCGCACATAGAACGTTGTGCCTTGGCCCATAACACTATCAAACCAGATTTGACCACCATGTCGCTCTATTATTGAGTGACATATAGACAAACCTAACCCCGTCCCCTGACCAACGGCCTTGGTAGTGAAGAAAGGATCAAAGATTTTACTCCGAACCTCCTCCTTAATACCACCCCCGCAGTCAGTTATTGAAACCAATACCGAACCATCGCTCTGATCGGAGAGCTCAGTTTTAATTTTTAAGGCTGGAGTGGGGGTGCCTGGCGGCAGGGCCTCGGCGGCTGTATTCATGGCCTGGGCGGCGTTGCTGAGCAAGTTCATCCAGACCTGGTTCAGCTGACCCGGATAGCACAAAACCGGCGGAATCTGCGCGTAGTCAGCGTCTACAGGAATTTTGTCGCGCCCATAGTATTGCGAGAGAATTTTCATAGTCGACTCAAGGCCTTCTTGAATCGAGGCTTCTTTCAGTTCAGCTTCATCGAGGCGGCTGAAGCTCTTGAGGTCGCGGATGATATGGCGGATGCGCTCGGCCCCTTCGTTCAAGTCAGCAATGATGTTGTCGAGATCGCTCACGAGAAAGTCGTATTTGAGCTTGTTCTTGAGGTCGTCGACTGGTTTGCGCTGTTCTGCTGGCAACTCATCGATGGCCGAAATTACTTTTTTAAGCTCTTCGACATACTGCTTCAGGTAAGGCAGGTTGCCGTGCACAAAGTTAATGGGATTATTGAGTTCGTGGGCAATACCGGCCACCAGGCGGCCAAGTGATGCCATTTTCTCCTGGTGAATGAGCTGCGACTGGATGGTCTTCAACTCAATGTTTTTGCTGTCTAGATTGAGGTTCTTGGTGACTAAGTCTTTGTTTTTGCGCGACAGTTGCGAAACCAGATTGGCGTGCTCGACGGCCACGGCTACTTGCCCGGCCACAACTTTGGTTAGCACGACATCAGATTCGGTGAAGGTGCGGGTTGGCGATTTGTCGGCCAGCATGAAGACTCCACGGCTTTCATCACCGTACATCATTGGTTGAATGACCAGAGTCTTGAAGCCAAGGGCCTTAATCTCAGCGGCAATCGGAGCAAAAAATGGCTCCTCAGCCGGATCATGAAAGAGGAAAGTTTTGACCTTGGCGCCGCCGCTATCGCGCTCGTAATTGCCTTTATAGTCGAGGATGAATTGGGCAATGTCAGCACTGAGCACGGGGCCGCTGTTGTGCTCGCGGGTTTCTTCAACTACTACGGGAGCATAGACCGACCAAGAACCAGAGGCTGTGGGGCTAGCCCCGCCTGCTCCAATTTTTACCTGGGCCGGGCAAATCAATGCCACCAGATCGGTTTGCACAGCCTGGGCCAATTGCACCACTGCTGTTTCAAAAATTTTGTCTAACTCTAAAGTAGAGCGCACACCTTTATTGATTGAGTTGATCAGGCGCTCACGCTTGGCCCGTTCGTCTGAATCAGAGATGAGGCGCTCGTTAGCATCGAGCTGTTCCAGTAAGCGCTCTGCCCCTTGCCTGGCCACGCGGCTCATATAGTCGCAGAAGCGGGCCCAAAGCATAGAGACCGAGGCGAAGAAGAAGGCACGAGCTAAGATACGGCGCCACAGTTTGTCGGAATATGCGGCCGCCAGACCACGCTCAGTGTCGCGGTTGAAGACATAAGGAAGCAGCTCGGCGTTTTCCGAAACCAATAAGCCAATATACGAAACTGTGACCAGCAGTGCCGAGAAGTAAATTCCTTTTTTGCCAAAGGTATAGCTCGATAGCAAAATCGGCAGCATATAAAGGACGTACAAGTCTGACTCGATGCCGCGGGTGTAATGAACCAGGCCGGTGAGACTGATGACATCAAGAGTGATCATGATCATATTGAAGGCGCGCAAGCGGGCCGATGAATAGCGCAAGCGGCGCACAATGAAGGCGAGGCCAATGAAAGAATAAACACTGACACCACCGACGATGGCAGCAGTGGAGCGAAATTCGAATTCATCGCCAGCAAAAGTACCGATACCGACGCAGAGAATCAAACTGACCAGAGCAAAGGCAATACGAAAGCGCAGCAGTTGCTCGCTTTTGAGATAGAGTTCGTTGGTCGACTCTCTAGTTTTGGCTTTTGAGCCGACACGCCGGGTCATGCTCATGGTCATAGGGGCACCGGGTTCTTTTGTTTGTTGCTATGGCTCTTTGCCACTGCCAAAAATGTCCGATTTTCAGCCAAATTTCGGACATTTTCAGAACAACTATATTACTAGGAAATCCGGGCTTCTGATCTCAAGCAGACTCGCAGATATCAAACGGTCTCGGCTTCAATGCGGCCCTCTTTAATGGCCTGCAGCAATTTACCGTGGTCAAGCCGGTTCTGCTCGCGGTAGGCATCGGCAAACTCGGCAATTGCTTTGGGTAAGACATTGCCTTTGCCAATGTATCCGGCAATGACAGCAGGGTCGCCGGAGCGAGCGTGAGCGCGAGCCAGGGCCCAACCACAGTTGCGAGCGAAGCCAAGCATATTGTTGTGATTGAAAATCTCAATCATTGGCTTAACTTTGACATCACGCAATTGGCGCACATAAAAATGCTTGCCGCTTTCGCCAACATAGTGACCGAGAAAGACATCGGTAGCTGCTTGCATCAAGCGCTGACCCGTGACAACGCGGGCACCATTAGACTCGTGGTTAACAAAGTGCGAGTAGGGCTCAAGCACCGATTTGCGCGCCTCTTTCACTTGCAAGAAGAGCGGATCATTCTCTGATGCGAACAACAAGGCAATACCACAGACGGTGCCAACGCTACCAACTCCAACTACTTTCAAGGCATTATCAACAAACTGATAGCGATCAAACAAAATGCGCCGCTCGATGCTAAGCGACTCGCGATACATCTCAATTGATGCCAACATGCGCGCTTTGTACTCAGGCGAATCGCTGCCTTCTTCGTGAAAAATCAAAGGGGGCTGGTCTTTGATGCGGGGAGTACCTTCAACCACAGCTGCCAACTTGACGAACTCTTCGGCATGGTCGCGATCTAAAGCTTTCTTCAAAACTTTCTTGCGTCTTTTCTTCAGCACTTTGTCGTCGGTAAGCTCAATCAGAGCCTCATAATCAAGATACGAATACCAGGCATCGAGACAAGTCATTTTCGAGAGCTCGTCCATTTTGTCGCGGTAGCATTCCACCACCCGGGCGGCTGCCGCCATGCCCTCCGAGCGCTTGTGGCCGTTATGAGCAGAGGCAATGGCAAAGCTGGCGGCCAGGCGCTTCAAGTCCCACTCCCAGGAGCAGGGGAAAGTTTCGTCGAAATCATTAATATCAAAAATAATGTTGCGCTCGGGAGTAGCGAAAGCGCCAAAATTTGCCAGGTGGCTGTCACCGCAAGATTGCACGGCATAGTCGGTGGCTTTAGTGACGGCCAGGTCGGCGGCCATGATTACCGCGGCACCGCGATAGAAAGCAAAGGGCGAGGCCACCATGCGACCGTAGCGCAGAGGCAAGAGGCTCTCGATGCGCTCATGACTGGAGGCAATTAATAAGTCCATTGGGTCTTCGCGACCGGGGCGGTCAATGACAAACTCAGCGTGGGCTTCACGGGAGCATTTAACTCGCAAGGCCTGGCCAAATTCATAGCGCTCTTTGGTGGTCTGCAAGTGCAAGGGCTTGGTTAAATATTCAGCCTCAATGGCGGGTTGCCGAGCTTGCATGACGGGGTGAGGAAGGCTCTTTGGATTCTTTTTCATTGGTAAATATTGGGCTCTTTTGTAAATGACTAGATAGCAATTCAGAAATTCAATATGCCCGGACTAACTAGCTATTTACCGCATCCAAAACCGTCATTTTTTCTTCAAAAAATCTGACACTTTTGGAAACGCCCCAAAGAGATAAGCAGGCTCATGATGTCGCAAGCATCAGGCAAAAGAGATAAGCAAGCTCATGTTGTCGCAAGCAGCAGGCAATCAGCAGGCAAAAAGCTAAATATACTCAGAGGCGCGGCGATAAACATCAGCAGCATCGGCAAAGCGGCCCAGCGACTTCAAAGCTTGGCCCCAGGCGTCGTAAACATCGGCGTCGTATGGGTCTATTTCAGTGGCTTTCTCATATTTTTCTAGAGCTAATTCTTGCAGGCCCAAAAGCGAGAGGGCCTTGCCCCAGTAGTAGAACAAACCAGGGTCGCCGTCTGAATATTGATCGGCTTCTCGGAACATTTCATCGGCTTCGACAAAGCGCCCTTGCAGCAAGAAAATTTGACCAGCAACAATGCGGGCCACAGCATTTTTAGGATCTTCTTGAATAACAGTGGTAATTAAATCAATCGCTTCATCTAAGCGCTGTTGTTCTTTGAAAGCACGTGCCAGAGACACTCTCACATCAGCATCTTGTGGATTGATAGCGAGAATTTTCAAAGATTGAGCTTCGACTAATTCGTAGCGAGAAGCTTTGAGCAGGCGATCTAAAGCTTCTTTTTGGGGATTCAAACACTCAGGATCGTATTGAATAGCAAGGCGCAAATGCTGCGCCCCCCGCTCAGTGTCTCCCATTTCATCGAAGACTCGCGAAAGGTGCAAGTGGCCGAGGGCATAATCTTCGCGCAGTGAAATGGCCTGACTAAATTTCTGCACTGCTTCTGGATAATTGCCAGATAGATACAAAGCACAGCCCAGGCCGTCAATGGCCTGGTAGTTTGATGGAGTTGTTTTCAAAACGCGATCAAAATATTGAGCGGCTTTTTCGTAGTTGGCAATGCCCAAATAGGCATGGCCAAGCCAAAAATCGAAGCGGCCATCTTGCTCTTTTTCCTGCAAAACAGCAAGGGCTTGCTGACAGTTGTTCATCAATATCAAAGTGACAGCGAGATAGACACGCACTTCGTTATTGTTTTTCTCTAGAGCCAGAGCCTTTTCAAAAGCATCGGCGGCGCGTTCGTATTCGCCTAAATCAACGCAAACAAGACCAAGATTCATCATTGGTTCTAAGCAAGAAGAATCCATGTCTGATGCTTCCATCAGCTTGTCTGAAGCGTCTTCGGCACGGCCAGCTTTGAAAAGTGAGACGCCCCAGTCGTTATAAATCAAGGCGCGCTCGCGAGCAGTGAGCATGCGGTGCCCCATGCCCACGGCTTCTTGGAAGAGCCGCACGGCATCATCAATCATGCCAGCGTTGGCCATGGCTGAGGCGGCGTAACGCAAAGTAGTGATGTCTTTGCCGTCCACTTGCCAGGCGCGCATGAAACACTTTCCGGCATCGGTATCGTTGCCCATGGCTGATAGGGCGATGCCCAAACAAACTAAGGGCTCGGGAATCTCCGGCTCATTGTTGACTGCAGCTTGAAAATATTGCGCTGCTTCCATGAACTGACCCATGCGGAAACTAGCCATTCCGCCTTGAATAAAGGCAGCGCTCAGTTTGGGGTCGAGTTTAATGGCCTGGTTGAATTGGCCAATGGCACCTCTGAAACTATTTCCGGCCATGAGGGCCATGCCCCAATGCAAGTGACCCACGGCAAAACCTTCGCGGCGCTCGCAGGCATCTCGGAAGGCTGGCATGGCTTCGGCCGGGCGGCCGTCTTTGAGCAAAACTAAGCCCAGGCGATAGTGGGCGTCGCCCCGGGTTGAATCAATTGATAGAGCAGTTTTGAGGTGGCGCTCGGCCTCGGCCAATTTACCGTTGTTGAACGAAATTACTCCCAACTGATACTGAATATCAGGGTCGTTCATACCACTTGGATTCTGCTGAGCAAAACGCATCAACCCAGCATAAGCCTCATCCCACTTGCCCTGGGAAGCTAAATCAGAGACTAACTGTGAAATTTGGGTTGACAACCCACTGACTCCTGGGGCAAAAGCTTCGTTGGTACTGGTCTTAAAGAGATCAAGCTTACATCAAAATTTTAGCGGTAGTGAAAAGTCAATAATACAGTGGCGCACAGTATCAACTGTACCCCCCAGAATGCCATTACTACCTGCCATTCCGCCCAACCCTTGTCAGCCATTACCGCTTCGTAATGGTGATGCAGCGGGGCCATGCGGAACAAACGCTTACCCTCGCCGGGCAGGCGCTTGGTCAGTTTAAGCTTGATTAGAGCGAGGGCGCTCATTGGTTTTTCTGGAGTGTAGGGCTTGGTTAATTTGAAGTAGGTGACCTGGGCCATAACCGAGAGGGCCTCGGCTATGTAAATCAGGGTCAGGGGGATGAACCAGACCACAATGCCGCCAGCAAGAGCGAGGCAGGCCATCAAACCGCCGATAAACAGTGAGCCAGTATCGCCCATAAATATCTGGGCGGGGTTTTTGTTGTAGAGCAGGAAGCCGAGCAAGGCCCCAGCGGCGGTGGCAGATATGGTGGCATAGCCGTACTGCACCGGTTCGACAGATCCGGCACCACCAGTGAGGAAGAGAATCACAGCCATAGCGGCAAACACTTGGCAGGCCGTTCCGGCGGCCAGGCCGTCCATGCCATCGTGCAAGTTAACGGCATTAGTTGTGGCAGCGGTGAGGAAGGCCCCAAGAGCAATGAAAAGAAGGGCAGGCAAAATTACTATTGCCACTGGATATGCCCCATCGGGCACACTAGCAGCAGCACCAGCAGCAGTAAAAATAGAATAGAGGGCATTGGGCAGCAATAGCTTATTGTCGCTGCACAGAGTCAGCACCACTGCTAACACCACCCCTAAGCAAGTCTCGATAGCTAATCTGACATAGCCAGAGATGCCTTTATTGCCTTTGTTTATGACCTTGGCTGAATCGTCGAGCAGCCCCACTACTCCGCACAAGAAGCCGATAATAATTACCAGGAAGTAGCAGGGGTCTTTCGGTAGACCAAAGGCAAAATGCTGATTGGGCTGCCCCGGCACAAAGGCCATGGCCAGCACCACAACCAGTGTGGTAACCATGAAGACAAGACCACCCATGGTCGGAGTCTTCGCTTTGTGCGAGTGACTCTTTGGTCCTTCCTCGCGCAAAAACTGATTGATTTGCAGGGCGTTCAACTTTTTTATATAGAACGGCATGCATATAGCCGTGAGCACCAGCGCCGTCATGCATGGCAGAACGAGCTGCAACAGAGCCGCCAAAAGGCTTCCCTGCTGAATTATGGCAGTAGCATGTTGCTCTAAGTTGACTGTTGGATTCCCGCTGGTTAGTCGAGGTAGAAGCTAGTCACAATCTTACGATGTTCCTTAGCATAGTTTACCGACTCAAGCAGTGTATGGGATGTGTGGTAGAGGAAGCAAATTATTTGCTGGCATCTATCGATTATTTCGTGGTTGCATATGCGCGATGCATCGGCAAGAGTCATCGTACGTCTTTCAGGATACTCAACGATATTCTTGATACCTATTAGTAGGTCTTGAACTTCGCCAGGTTGCTGAGAAATTGTTTGCGGAAGAATTATGTTTAGTCGATCCGGATTTGCTCTTTGAGCTCCACGAATCACTGCCATGTTGCAGCCGTTCGCACCGCCACTGGTGACGACCTGGTTGCCCGACAGCACGAGAGCGTAAGAAAGCATCTCAACTAATTGCTGATGAGTGAGGGGCAAGTTGCGGGTACCAATGATGGCAACTTTGCGAGGGCCAGACTGTTGGATTAAGAGAAGCTCTTGGGCCAGTTCATCGACGGTCGGTATTGTGGCGGCACCGGGTTCAATTCGACTCATATATATCTATCCAATCCCTTTTATATAGACGCCAGTCTTTACTGGTCCGTGGAAATTTGTTCGTTAATGATTAAGATTACAAGTCTTCCCTATGGTTTTGTCCTAGCAAGCCTCAGGCTGTTTACAAGTTTTAATTAACAGCGAGGCTGAGATCCCTCACAATTAGAGTTGTGGGAGCCTCCGGCGCTGCGTTACAGAGAATATTCGCCCGAGAGCCCAACGCATAGCATTTATATATCCGCTTAATGCGGAGAGCTTGCTTGACATCATTTATAGTTGGAGAGAGACGTGGCGAGAGACCCAGTTATGACATCGGCCGGCAAAGACAGACAATTGAGCCTATTTGGTTCGAATGACTCTAATGAGGAGCCGTCGGATGCCGATGAGTTGGCCCTGGCTGAGCTTGAGGTAGAAGAGCTAGCCTCGGTGGCCTTCGAGCCAGAAGAGATAGATGCTGAAGATCTCGATGCTAGCTTCGAAGTGCCTGACAACACTGCAGACTCTACTCAGGCTTCTGGCCAAACGCCTTTCCAATCTAAATATGTGCCGTCCTACCAGGCCCCACGGGAGCGTCCTCAGTACGCCCCTATGTCCGATGCTGAGATTGCCGCTCTAGAGACCCAACTGCTTGACCGCTTGAACCCAGAGCAAGCCCAGTGCGTTTCGCAAATGTGGGGACCATCGCTGATCATTGCCGGAGCCGGTTCGGGCAAAACCACAGTTTTGACCAAGCGCATTGCCTGGATCATCTCAAAATTAAGACAAGAGCCCGAAGCTATTCTGGCCGTCACCTTCACCAACAAAGCCGCCGGCGAAATGCGCCAGCGTATTGAAAAGATTGTTGGCCCCTACGAAGCTCGCCGCATCTCTATTGGTACTTTCCACAGCATTTGTGCCAAATTGCTGCGCCAAGAAATTTCGAACTATAAGACTGAAGACGGCTTGAAATGGGATAACAATTTTGTCATCTACGACGAAACGGACAGTATGAGTCTGGTTAAGGCACAGATCGTCAAACTCAACCTCGACGACAAAGTCTTTGTACCTAAAGAAATCCGCCACACCATTTCGTCACTGAAAAACGACGGCTATACCCACCATGTCTATGCTAAAGAAGCGAAGAACTACAGAGAAGGCCGTTTGTCTGAAATCTTCAGTGCTTATCAAACCGAGTTAGCGCGCAACAACGCCCTTGATTTTGATGACTTAATTTTGATTTTCACCGATTTGATGCAACAAAATCAGATGGTGCGTGAGCGCATGCAACGCCGCTATCGCCACGTCTTGGTAGACGAATTCCAAGATACCAACAAATCTCAGTACGATCTAATTTCATTGATCGCCAAAGCCGATAGCCCCGAACACTTCCTCACCAGAGAAGCTAAAGAAGCGGGCCGCACCATGACTCACGAGCAGCTCTGGAGCGAACGCAGTCTATTAGTTGTAGGCGACGTCGACCAATCTATTTATTCTTGGCGTAAAGCTGACTATCGCATTATTCTTGGCTTCCAAAAAGACTATGAAGGTTGCGGCCTGATCAAGTTGGAAGAAAATTACCGCTCTACTGCCACTATATTAGAAGCGGCCAACAGCATCATTGCCAACAACACTGAGCGTATCGACAAGACCTTGCGCTGCAACCGCGGCCAAGGCGGCAAAGTCAATTGCTATGAAGCCCAAGACGAAATTGACGAAGCATATTATGTAGCTGAAGAAATCAAACGCAGCAAAGCACGCAGCAAGAGATATTCAGACCACGTCGTGCTTTACCGCACCAACTCTCAATCACGAGCGATTGAAGAAATTCTTGTGCGCAGTCACATTCCCTACGTCGTGGTTGGTGGCACCAGATTCTATGACCGGCAAGAAATCAAAGACATGCTGGCCTACATGAAGCTGATCTACAACCCTAGAGATGGTCAAGCATTCAACCGCGTCATCAACACACCGAAGCGCGGCCTGGGCAAAACCACTCTCGATAGAGTCAATGCTTACGCTGAGACTAAAGGCGTAAGCCCATTAGAAGCCAGCCTAGAAGCCAGTCGCATCTCAGACCTATCACCCAAGGCTTATACCTCGCTGCAAGATTTTGCTCGCGTCATTGTCAGCTTGAACGAGCAATCGAAAGTGATACCAGTTTCTGATTTGCTTGAAGAAATCTTGAAATCAACTGGCTATATTTCTCGCCTAGAAAAAGACGCTCACGAGTCGAAAGATGAGTTAGCTCTGGGAAGAATTGAAAACGTCATGGAACTAGTGGCGGTGGCAAAAGAATTTGAGCAGACTGCCGATGAACCTGATCTAGACTCATTCTTGACCCGTATTTCATTAGTGAGCGATCTCGACAAAGCTAATCTTGATGAAGACACAGTCAAGCTAATGACTATCCACTCTTCTAAAGGCTTAGAGTTTCCCGTGGCCTTTATCATGGGCTGCGAAGAAGGTCTCTTCCCCCATGTGCGCTCCCTTGATTCACCAACACAAATGGAAGAAGAGCGGCGCTTGATGTACGTTGCCGTCACTCGTGCTGGCGATATGCTGCACATGACCCTGGCGCGCAAACGCACCATGATCGGTCGCGGCTTCTCCAACTCTGGCTTCTCCTCTACCTTTACGATTCCTAGTCGCTTCCTCAAAGAAATTACTCCGGGCTTGATCTCAGGCTTCTACCCCAGTGGCGATGAAGAGTTCAAGCGCTCTGGCGGCGGCAATCCTAACTTTAATGGTGGCGGCGGCTTTGGTGCCTTTGGTGGCAACAAAAATAGCCAGGGCTACACTGACGAAAGTCAGGAATGGGACGACCGCAACGATCGCAAGAAGCCAGGCAACTTTGGCGACTCGAAGTACGGCGGCAATGACTATGCCACCGGCACTTCGGGGGGCTACAAGAAACCTAGCGGCGGTGGATACGGCGGCGGCTCCGGTGGATATGGTGGTTCTGGCGGTTACGGCGGCTCCGGGGCTAAATCTGGTGGCGGGGCTAAATCTGGTGGCGGTGCTAAATCTGGCAGCGGCTCTGGATACGGAGGCTCTGGCGGCGGCTGGAACAAAGGCCAAAGTGCTGGCGGCTACAACAAGTCAACTGGTTATCAGTCACAGAACGCCTCCAGACCAATGGCTAACAAAGCTGAGCCGGTCAAGCCAAGAGCTATGCGACTTCCACCTCCTGGGGAGAAACCAGACGTCTCAGAAGCGCCAACATTTGAACGCCTCAAGGTTGGCGATGCCGTTCAGCATGTCAAGTTTGGCATGGGCAAAGTCACTCAGGTTATCGGAGACGGCGAAAAAGAGATGTACAACGTCGCTTTTGAAGACCGAAATAGACTGCTTGATCCGAAGTTTGCAAAACTTATAAAGCTGTCCTGATGGCATCCTCTTTGTAAGACTATAGACCAGAGATTTTTCGTAGAAAAATCCCTTTAGTAAGGATGCCTGTTTAAGGTGTCTGTTTAGGTCGGATTTTTCAGGCTGACATCAAGGTCAGAACCTCAAGTCCGATCTAAACGTCAGGTCTTAGGATCGGGTCTTCGGATCAGATCTTCAAGTTCATTGTTTAGGTCATTAATAGGAAGGGGGCATACGGTGTCAGTAGAAAGAACTTTCGTAGCGGTCAAGCCAGACGGTGTTGAGCGTGGTTTGGTAGGCGAGATTATCGGTCGCTTTGAGCGCCGCGGCCTCAAGCTGGTTGGCTTGAAGCTGATGGTGGTTCCAGTCTCGTTGGCTGAAAACCACTACGGTGAGCACAAGGGCAAACCTTTCTTTGAAGGTTTGGTCAAATTCATCACTGGCGGCCCAATCGTTGCTATGGTCTGGGAAGGCAAAAACGCCATCACCCTGGCTCGTAACGTTATCGGCGCCACCAACCCAACTGCTGCTGCTCAAGGCACAATTCGCGGCGACCTCGCCACCGATATCGGCCGTAACGTAGTACACGGATCTGATGGTCCTGAAAGTGCTGCTCGCGAAATCGGTTTGTTCTTCAATGCCGATGAGCTAGTGAACGGCTGGAACCGCACCATTGAAAAATGGATCAGCGAATAGCAACCTAGTTTCTTTTACCTAAGGCTTTATCAACCGCTTTAAAGACCTCCTCAACAGGGAGGTCTTTTAAGCATGCAATGGTTTTGAGCTTGAGCTGACAGGTCTTTTCGAAGCAGGGCTGGCATTCCAAATTTAAATGCACCGCACTACCCATACTTCCGTACGGTCCATTTCGCAACCACGGAGTAGCACCATGTATTGCCACCACCTTTGGTTTAGCCGCTGCCACCGACCGCACTTCAAACTCTAAAGATTTTTGGTTAGCAGTGTCTTTGAGCGATTTTGGCTCAGTAGCTGCAAGCTCGCTATTGAAGGCCTCGTGGGCGATTCCGGCTGCAAGATGGAGTGGTCCGGTATCGGCACCAAGCACCAGATCGCATCTTCTAAAGAGTGCCACCAATTGCATTAAGCTGGTTTCACCCGTCAGATCAATTAGCGAATTACTCGAAGCCGATTCTATTCCTTTATATATGTATTGATTGGTGCCCCGCTCAGCCGGTCCTCCGCAGATCACCAGCCGAGCCTGCAAACGCTCACAGAGCAAGCGTCCCAGAGCTATCCACTGATCTTCAGGCCAGATTTTGGTAGGCCAGGTGGTGCCAGGAATCAGAGCAATAAGTGGTCCCGCCATTGGTGACTTGCTGCCAACAACTTCGCTTTGCCCCGCCTTTGGTGCCCCAGACTTAGCTAGTGGCACTGTTCCATTCTGCCCCGCCTCTGGTGACTCGACCGCGTTTAGATTCCGCTCCGCCTCTGGTGCCTCGACCTGAGCTAGCGACTGCCCCGCCTCTGGTGCACGCCCCAAGTTATCAAGCTTGCTCGAAACGAAAGCTAGGCATTGCTTTCCCGGATCTGGCAGAGGGAAGTGCACCACCCGGTCACGACCAGCCAGGCGAATACAAGTTGACCTCTCTCGGGCCAAAGTTTCTAAAGCGAAATCGGCAAGAGCCATATTGAGCTCAACCACATGCCTATCGGGTCCAAAATAATCTCCGACCTCAAGAGCATGGGTGAGCAATTTGGCAGCGCCTTCTCTGGTGCCGGCGAAACCAACCCGCAATGGTGCCCCGGATAAATAGGCAGGGATGGCACTCTTGAGCAATCCCTGGGCATCGATTGCCAGGTCGAACTTGTAGTCTTTCAACTCTTGGAAGTACTTTTTGGCGGCACCAAAGGTGGAGATTAGTGGCCCCACTTTACGCATCTCTTTCAGCCAGGTCTTCCGGGGGAAGAGCAGTACCCTGTCTACCGCCGGGTTGCCGTTCAAAAGATCTTGAGCAGCCGGCTCAACCAACCAGGTAAGTTCAACATTTGGTAATCTTTCTTTGATTCGTGCTGCCAGCGGCAGGCAATGAACGACATCACCCATGGCGCTAAGTTTTACGATCAGAACTCTCAAGGCTTACCACCTACGGGGGCATACTGGCTTCCCACAAGCTTAACCGATTATCTATTTTGCGGTAGGTGCTACTTTGATACCAGCCATTATGAATGGTGCGGCACCATTGGCAGAGCTAAAATCACCCCTGGTGTCACATTTTTCTGGTATCAGATCCCCGAAACCCTTGTGCCCCAACGATAGAAAATTTCTATATACAAAGTGGTTATAAACGGATACTTGTTTGGTACAATACTTATGCCACCTAGAGTGGTGGTAACCGTATAAAACGGTGGAAACCACTTAAGTCCCACCGAACAAATTAGAGCGATGCCATTAAGGTGGAGCGCTCTACAGGAAATTGCCCAAAAGCATTTTTCTGCATTAGCACCCTGAGCAGCCCTCGCGGCTCGCCCGCGGGCTGGTTTCCGATTGACCCAAATACACGAAGGAGTGAAACATGGCAGGAGTTCGTAAAACTGGTGGCAAGGCAAAACCTAAAGCTGCTAAATCCGCTAAACCAGCTGCAAAACATGTAGCTAAAAAAGCCGTAGGCACCCGCAAACTTGTTCGCAAGACTGCAGCCCCTAAGCACACCACCAAGGCCAAAGCTACCACCTCGCGTGCTAGCGAAGACCAATACTTGAATTTCTCCGGCAAATTCACAGTGCGTTTGCCGAAGTCATTGCACCAAGCCCTTGTTGACAGAGCCGAAAAAGAAGGCGTCAGCCTCAACTTGTTCGTCACAAACGCTCTTTCAAGAACCGTAGCTGTGCCAAGCAAAAAGAGATAAGAACCTCAATCTAAGTAGATAGCTCGCGCTACTGCCGATTGAAGGTCCGAAAAATCAAAAGAGGGGAGGTTCGCCTTCCCTTTTTTTTCGTTTGGATAGCCCCTCGTACTGCTTAATTCCAATCTAACTTTATTTAATAGATAAGAGCAATTTCATAGTCTGTTATCAGATCGATTTCTTGCGACCCTGCAAACTTGCCCCCTAGCATCTGCCAGCGATTTTCAGCCAACAAAGATTAAGCCCGACTCAGCCAAGCCTTTAGATAAGCTTATTTGCAACACCTTTGAATCGTCCCTCGAACCAGCTAGACTCACTCTGTCGGATAAAACGCCCACAAGATTGTCCGTCATGCTCCCGAAAAAGAATCAGTCGAACAACCAAGACTTATTCGCCAAAGGAACCTATTAAATGACCCAAAGTATTCCGATTCTCAACCTCAAAGCCCAGTACGCGACAATCCAGGAAGAATTAGAGTCCACCATTCTTGAAGTACTCCGCAGCGGTAACTACATCCTCGGTAAGTACGTTGGCACCCTCGAGAAACAAGTAGCTGAATTATGCGGTGTTAATGATGGCATCGGCGTAGCAAACGGCACAGACGCATTGATGCTAGCCCTCTGGGGCCTCGATATCGGGCCCGGCGATGAAGTCATCACCACCCCCTTCACTTTCGCTGCTACAGTCGAAGCGATTGTTATGCGCGGCGCTACGCCTGTTTTCGTCGACATCGACCCAACCAGCTATAACATCAACCCAGCCTTAATTGAAAAAGCAATCACTAGCAAGACCAAAGCAATCATGCCAGTGCACCTTTATGGCTTGCCATCACACATGGAGCCAATCTGCGCTATCGCTGAACGCTACGGCTTGAAAGTAATCGAAGACAATGCCCAGGGCATTGGTGCTACATACAAAGGCAAACCAACCGGTTCATTTGGCGACGTTGCCTGCACCAGCTTCTATCCAACCAAAAACTTAGGCGCCGCCGGTGATGCCGGTATGATCGTCAGCAAAGATCCAGTTGTAGCTGAGCGCATCAGAGCAATTCGCGCTCACGGTATGAGACGTCGCTACTACCACGACGAACTTGGCGTCAACAGCCGCCTTGACGAACTGCAAGCAGCAACTCTCGTTGTCAAATTGCCTTATCTCAAACAGTGGAACGAAAGACGGGCTCACCTGGCCTCTATCTACGATGCGAGCTTGGCCAACTGCCCAGGCCTGGTTAGACCAAGCGTCAGCTTAGCCGGTGGAGTCGCCAACGGTGCCCGCGACAGCGTTAACCACGTCTACCACCAATACACTGTGCGTGTGCTGGCCTCAGACAAAGCTCAGACTCTCGATAATCCTAATCGCGATAAGCTAATTGCACGCTTGACCGAAGCTGGTATTGGCTCTATGTGCTACTACCCAGTTCCACTACATGTGCAAAAGGCCTTCGAAAATCTCGGCTACAAAATGGGCGACTTCCCAATTTCAGAACAACTCTCAAGAGAAGTTCTCTCATTGCCAATGTATCCAGAGCTAACTGATGAGCAAGTAGAAACAGTTGGCAAAACCATAACTGAAATTATGGCTAGCGAAATTGCTCCTGCTACTGCGGTGACTACACCAGTTGGACCGGTTGGAGCTATTGGTCAGGTTGCCGGTCAAGTCGCTGGGCTAGCAGTCTAGCCTAAGGCCACAGTTGAACGAAGAAACAAGCGAAAATGCCAAACTACCGGAAGCCTCGGCCTCCGGTAGTTCTGTTATGACCGGGGCTGTCAAGCCCGCAAAGGCAGACGCAAACAAAGGCTCAAAATCGAGCACCATATTGCTGGCCTTGATGGCACTAGCAATGGTGCTAACTTTCGTTGGCTATATGCCCATCCTCTTCGATTTCTTTGCCGGTGACGACTATGTTCACTTGATCTGGCTGAAAGAAGCAGTGCAGCACCCCGAGCTGGTCTGGCGCAATTTCCATACCTCCTGGTTGGACGGCACCACCACTAAGTTCTATCGACCTCTTATCTCTGTTTTCATGGTCTCTGACTATGTGCTGTGGAACCATAGCGCCATTGGTTTTCACCTCACCAATTTGCTCTTCCACTTAGCCAGCACGGCTTTCATATTTTTGATTGCCCGCGAACTAGCAGCGCTGACCTTGATAGAAGAAAAAGCGCAGATTCAAGAAGAGCTCTCGCGCAAGACTTACAAAGCTCTGCCAATTTCAATCTTATATATATGGCCATTTTTCTCTGCGGCAGTGTTTGGCCTCTATCCCCTGCACACCGAAACAGTTTCTTGGATTACTGGACGAGTTGATGCTGTTGTTACCGCCTTCATTACTGGTTCTTTCTGGTTCTATCTGCGGGCCCGCAAAGCTGGCGGGGGAACGGGTGGGGAAGCCGGTGGGGCAACTGGTGGGGAAGCTCTGCCC
>CAJXZK010000010.1 GCA_913063055.1 uncultured bacterium | reverse complement strand
GTCTTAAAGTTCAACCTTGTCGATGGCTCAAGCTGCTACCTGCGTCGTTTTCCTGATGGTAGCTATATCATCGAAGATGGCTTTGCTGACGGCACCGTGATATTGCCGGATGGTGCAGAGAGCCACGCTTTTATAATTGAATACCCCAATGGCAGCAAAGGTCGCCTTGTTCGCAAGACAAACGGAACAACAGTAGTCTACAGACCAGACAAAACCACCACGACGATTAGCAAAACTAATTCAGGCGGTTACACCGTGCGCAACAGCAAGATTGGCTACATGGGCGAAGCGCGGCCGGATAGAAGCGGTGTCCACTACGAACTGGGCGAGTGGTAAGGTAGCGCCTTCGGCTTCACTGTTTTCCCCAAGTTGACATTATTGCCAAACGACTGACCTAAGCCATAGGCCGAGCGGTCGTGGTAGCTGCCACGGCTTTGAAAAGTGCCAAGATTTTTCTTGTCCATATACTTCTGGTTGGCGCTTTCAAGCTGATTGCGCAACACCATTAGACTATTGCTTGGTGTGCTGCCACAAGTTTGCTTCTCCTCGGCAATTAGTTGATTGGCTCTCTCCAAAATTCGGTCAGCAGCACCAACCCTGAAGCTGCGCCTCTCGTAGGCGGCGCGGAAGAGCCAATTGCTTTCTTGCCTAATTGAATCAATCAGCCATGTGGCAATTTCCATTGTGCAATCAATGTTTTCTGGGGTACCAACAAAAGTGGGATGCCACTCTTTTCTATCGCCATAGTAGCCACCATAGATAGGGCGCATAATGAAACGAGTGTAGTAGAGAGTGCAGGCTGCATGCATGATGCTGCGAATCCAGGGATCAAGCTTCAAATAGGCATCTACTTCAACCACGTCAACATCTTCAGCGCTATCAGCAACCTGAGCCATATCGAGGTTATGCTTAGAGAGAAGCTCCATAGCCAACTTCATGGCGGAGTTGCGTTCGTTCTCATTCTTATTACCATCGGCCAGAGCCAATAGCTTACGAATCTTTTGCGCCATAGTATTGGAAGAAGAAGAAGAAGAAGAAGGCGCTTCGTTGACAGTTGGCATAGTAATTCCCAAACCCCGCACAACCACTCTAACACTTGATAATCGCTAAAGCATTAGGATTTTTGCATTTAAAGGCCAACTTCGAAGGGACATTGTCACTTAAGCAATATCTTAGCTCTTATAGGGCTTTGCACACCTTTTGGCAATGGCTGAAGAGGAAAACCATTGCGCACCACCTTCAGTACCAGTTTATCGTTAGCGACACCAGCAGACTGCGCGATGCAGCTGTCCAGTAATTTTCCGCTAGCACCAATGGTAAGCTCTACCACCACTCCATTGAGCATGGGCTTAGCAATAAATTTACGCATCTTAGACTGAGTCTTGATGCGAAAAGCCGTCAAGTAACTAGTGAGAGCTTGATTAGCCTCCTCACTCATTGTCTCACTATCATAATATGTCACAGCATACTCTTCGGAGACTGCCTCCACAGATTCGGCAGACCTATCATCGCTCTGACTGGTCGCTTGCTCTTCATCTTCCTGCTCAGAAACAGAAACACCTTTGTGGCCAGGGTGCTTAGACTCATACATAATCGCCGTAGTGACAATAAAAAGGAAAATGAGAACTACGCCAGCAAAAACTACCCAAACCACACCGTTTCTAAAGTTAGACTGAAATCGTTGAAATTTGAGGCGTTGAAAATTCCCCTTGATTTGCTGGGCTGGCATAGCCAAACGCAACTCGCCAAGAAAATCGTGAGAGTTAATGATTATGGTTGTAGCGCTGACGGAATCGATAAGCACAACCTTATCGCCTTCAGAACCACCACCTTTAACCTGTAGACTCGACAACAAAAAGCTAATACTATCGCCTGACGCACTAGCCTTGGCCGCCTCAAACTTATGGAGATGCTCACCATCTATGGCCGAGATCAGTAAATCATCCCCTTGAATTGAAACCAAGGCACTGATAGGCTCACCACTGTCAGCCTGATAGAGCCGAGCGGGATATTTCTTTGGAATTTTGTCATCGCTACTAGCTGCTGATCGACCGACTGCCATAATATCTAAAAATCCCTTGAAAGTAGAACCTCTTGCCTCTATACCTAGTTAGACCTAAGTTTAATCAAGTGAGAATATGGGTTTATTCGCTAAGATAAACCAAATTGAAAGCAAATTGAAGGAAAAATTCAATGCAGTATGAAACTATGCACGAAGGCTCTAACGCTGTTCTCCGAGTCAATCTTCAACGCGGGGAGAAATTCAAAGCCGAAGCTGGAGCCATGGTAGCTAAATCTCAGCACTTGTCAATCAAAGGCCATATGTGGGGCGGAGTATTTGGCGCCTTCAAAAGATCATTCTTGGGTGGCGAATCATTCTTCTTTCAAGAAATTACCGCCACTACTGGCGATGGCGACATTATCATTGCTCCATCGGTGCCAGGCGACATAAAAATATTACCGATGCGCAATAGCGAAGATTACTATATTCAAAATGGCTGTATGCTTGCCGGCCTCGGCGACATTGAAATGGATACCAGAGTGCAAAAGTTGACGGCCGGAGTGTTCTCTGGTGCGGGCTTCTTTGTCTTGCATGTGCGCGGTCACGGCGAAGTCGCAGTGGCAGCCTTTGGCGCAATTATGGAAATTCCCATACCAGCAGGCAAAGAATATATAGTCGACAACGGACACGTGGTGGCATGGTCTGGAGACCTTGAATATCAAATAGTAAAAGCCGGGGCCAACTGGATTTCAAGCTTTACTAGCGGCGAAGGCCTGGCCTGCAAATTCACAGGGCCAGGAAAGGTCTGGATCCAGACAAGGAACCCGAAAGGATTCGGTGCCTGGGTTCGTCGCTTTGTTCCGAGCAGGGGGTAAGGTTTCGTCTAATGAGCGAGGATTTCAAAGCTCGACTATTTGAAGTAGACGCAGCAGAAGCTAAGGTTGTTACACTGCAGCTCAGCGCTCAAGGTCTCTACATCAAAGAAATTGATGCTAACTTAAACTTAGACGATCTCACTATTGAAGCGGCTGGCCATGCTGGCGATCGCTTCAAAATTATCTGCGGCAAGAGTGGCAGGGTTCTCATTACTCACGACGACAAGCTGCTAGAGCAACTAACACAAAGTGGCTCAACAGCTATCACTAAGCTAGCCGATCAAGCTAAAAAGAACGTGACCCAGCGGCACAGTCGATTTAAGCGCTACTGGCTAACTGTATCGGCAATTTCGGCACTGTTGTTGCTCGCCACCGTACTGGCTATGGACCCACTAGAAGGGGCACTGGTTGCCAGCATTGATAATAAATTAGAAGCAAAAGTAGCTGATTTTCTACCCAAGCCCAAAAACGAAGAAAAAGATACTGTTCAATCTAAGCGCATAAAGAAAATTGGCCAACGGCTAGTTGCCCAGCTAGACAAATGCCCATACACATTTCATTTTCAAACAAATAAAGACCCTGAAATCAATGCCTTTGCCTTTCCCGCTGGCTCCATTTACGTCAACACGGGTCTCATAGACGCCGCTCAGAGCGACGACGAACTGGCGGGGGTAATGGCCCACGAAATTGGCCATGTCTTGCATCGAGACGTTTTGAGAGCCGCTGTCAGAAGAGTTGGCCTTCTCTCATTCATAACCATCATTACTGGTGCCGGAGCTGGCTCTGAAACCGCAGACAACATGGCCAATATGCTTTCTATGGCTGAAGGTCTTGAGAGCTTAAATTACAGCCGCAAACAAGAGACAGCCGCCGACATTGAAGGAATTAAACTGGTGACCTTGGCCGACTACAAAGGCGAGGCCTTCATCGATTTTTTCCAGCGCCTAGAAGCAGACAAAATGACAAAAGACAATGCCGTCCTCGCCATCATCTCAAGTCATCCAATGAACAAAGAGAGGATAGCCACAATCAAGGCAGAGCTGGAAAAGCTTCGCAAGCAATTGCCGACAAAGAAGATCACGAACTAGAACCAATTTGCACGAAAATATCTCAGCGCGCACCAGGCAATCCTGGAACCCGACGAGCACTATATATGATGGCTGCATTATTATTACTACCTGAGCCAGCACCTGCTAAATTTGACGGAAGAAAAGAAGGATGCGTATATAAGTACCCTCCAGGCAGCGGAATTTTCTGCTTATTCAAGCCAGAAGGCACCATGGTATACAAACCAAGATTCTCAAGTTTTGTCTTATCAAAATTGACAAAAATAATTGACTTGCCATCGCTGGACCACTCGGGTATAGCGCTAGTTTCTCCAGGACGAGTCAATAGTTTTTCAGCCCCCGTACTAACATTGACGCTGAAAATGCGCCAGTCAACCCCACCGAAATAACGCATAAAGACCACCGTATCACCACTTGGCGAGAACCACGGATCATAGTCACCGAGCTTAAAACTAAGGGCAGCAGACGTTGGAGTAATTTGCGGCGCCGTTAGCTGGCGAAAGCCACTGCCATCCAACTTCATCGTATACAAGCAGCAAGTCGTCGCTTTCAAGTCAATAGGCACCACAGGAAAGACAACTCTTCCATTGACACAATGAGGATCAGAAACCGCTAAACCAGCCGGTGTCGGTACGCGATTTGCTCTTCGTGAGGACAAATGATATATCCTCAGCTCTGGCAACGAAGTCAAATCAGACCGGTGCACGTACAGAACAGAATTGTTGTCTATCCAGCTGCTATTAGCGTTTAAAACATGCGCTGCCGTTGGCTCAATAGACAATTGATGAGAACCATCGATATCGGCAATCACAACTTCGGTGTGCAAATAATCACTGCCATTCTCTTCAGCGATTCCACCACCTAGCAAACGATTGTAGCGAGTAAAAGTTATGCGCTTACCATCAGGAGAAACCCTGGGGTGCGAAAGTTCACGCTTCTCATCAAACAAAATCGAACGAACGCCACTGCCATCCAATTTGGCTGTATAAATACCAAACAGGTCTGGCCCACGATAGCCTAAAAGCCAAGGGCTTGACGCAACAATGTTCTGCCAGAAAAATCCTGTCAGCAGCAACAAACAAGTAACGAGGCCGAAAAACAGTGCCTTTAGTGGTGGCTTTCGTGGCATCTTAGCTATCAAACTAGCTAGCCTACAGCAGCAGACTCCAACACGTTAAGCGCTGGCACACCAGTGCCATCAAAATAGGTAGCTAACTGATCAAGCGAGAATTGCACGCCCGAGTAGAAATCGCCGAAGTCGCCATACTTCGAACTAGCTTCATCAAAGCGCATTTCGTAGATCAGCTTCTTGAACACCATTGGATCATCAGCGTAAAGATCTACGCCCCACTCAAACTTGTCAAAGCCGATAGAGCCCGAGATTACTTGATTAACTAAACCATGGTAGGTTCTGCCAATCTTGCCATGCTCAATCATCAACTTAGCGCGCTCTTCGTAAGGCAAGGTGTACCAGTTAACTGACTCACCACGTTTCTTATCCATTGGATAGAAGCAAACATAACGTTTTTGCGGGATACGAGCCCAGAGACGTCCACCAAAGTGGGGAATTTTAGCCTGGGCCATAACCATCTCATCGAAGGCCTGAATCCATTCAGGGGAGCCAGCTTTCAGATCACGCTCTTTCAATGTAGCGTGAATCTTACCGGTCGCTTCATAGAGACCAAGCTCTAGCACTGATACATACGAAGTAGCTGGAGTAAGGTAGTTAGCCAACCGCAGCTTGTCAAAGACCATCTGCGCATGGGCCATGCCTTCGTAATTGCGGCTATAGTGAGTGAGCATCAGGTCGGCCTTGTGTCCAACCATCTGAGCCAAGCCCAGATCGCTATCTTCACTATCTTTCAAAGCTGCCAAGGCTGAACTTGCTTCTTTCAAAATAGCAGCGCGTTCATCGGCCGGTAGCTCGTCCCAAGACAAGCGGTCGAAGTCAAACATACGGTGGAGTATCCACCAACCTTCCAATGATTCGGGAACGCTGGGATGACGCATGAGCGTAGTTTCTCCTAAATGGGATGAGCAGCCTATATGCTAGCGCAGATGCCTTGGCAAGCACCTAGATGCTAAGCAAGTATTTGCAATCGCCAAAGCTTGACAACGACCGGGTTAGCGAGACAATTAGGCCACCGGGCCAGCTTATCGAGCTGGAGAGGCTGCTAAAATTAGAATCACCTATGGTGAGAGCATGAGCAGCGAACTTTGCAAAAATTGTGGCAAACCGCCTCTCGCCAGCCGTGCTGGTTCTTTTACCTCATATTTCTTTCAGCAAAATTATTGCCAATGTGCAGCCGCCAAAGCAAAACAGCCAGGAAGAGCCAAAACTATTGACGCTAGCCCGCTTTGTCTAAACTGTGGCAAATCACGGCCAATCGACAAGAGAGCTGGCTCATTTACATCGTTTTTATTCAAAGAGCTGCGTTGCAGCTGTCCAGGAGCTAGTGCGAGCTCGCTTGCTGGAAGTGATGCTCGAGCAAAGAGGAGTGCAAGCAGTGGCCGCACTCAAACAGCCTATCGTCTGGCGCAGAAAAAGCAGTTTACTGAAAGTGTAAAGAAACGCAAGCTAGCTGCCAGCGATTCAGCTGAACAAACTATCCTTTCAAACGACACTGTTATAGGTGGCACCTACCGCATCATCTCGCAAATTGGAATGGGTGGAATGGGGGTTGTCTACTTAGTTGAGCAGACATCACTACATAAACAATTTGCTTTGAAAGTTCTAGCTCCAGACCTGGTCAATGAGCAAAACTGGCTGCGTTTCAAAGCTGAAGCCAAAACCATGGCGGCACTCAATCATCCTTCATTCGTCAATGTCTACGATTTAGGAATACATGCCGGTTCAACGCCCTTCTATGCTATGGACTACTTAAATGGCCGCAGCTTAGAAGAAATTTTAGTAGATCAAGGACCGCTCAAACTCAAGCCAGCCCTGAACATCTTTATTGAGGTACTGAACGGCCTAGCCTACGCTCACCGCAACAGCATTGTGCACCGAGACATCAAGCCCGCTAACATTATGCTATGCACCAACAACGGTGCCACAGCAATAAAGGTATTAGACTTCGGTATCTCGAAATTAATTAGCGCTGATGCTAGCAATCTGCAAAAAATGACCATGGCTGGTGACATTTTTGGCAGCCCATATTACATGAGCCCGGAACAATGCACGGGCGACACTATCGACGCCCGCTCTGATATCTATTCAATTGGCTGTTCACTCTTTGAAGTACTGACGGGTTATGTCCCCTTTGAAGGAAAAAACTCAGTCGACACTATGCTCATGCACGAAGAAGAGGTCGCTCCATTACTAAGCGATGTCTCCCCAGAGCAAAATTTCCCTCTATCCATCGAAGCAGCTCTAGCCACTTGCTTGGCCAAACGACCACAAGATCGCTATCAGTCGGCAAAAGAACTGGCCATCGACTTAGAGAGAATAAAAAACGGCAAAGAGATTCAAGCAAGCTCGCCAGCTTTTCGGCAGATGGAAGAGCTGGGAGAAGCAAGCAATCAAAGTTATAACGACGATGGTCAATCTTCGTCAAAGCCTTCGAGAACTATATTACTAACCGTAATCATCTCAGCCATCGCACTAATACTAGGCACTAGTATGTTCTCAATCTGGAATCGCCCAAGCAAAGCGAAAGTAAAAATTCAAGACTCAGAAATACCCGCCATAGATATGGCTAATTACCATTCGCAACTAGAAACAGCAACAAAGGAAGCAGACCAAAGTAATAACAGCCAGCCGCAATACTTCTCGCAACTGGTTAATGGCGGCAGTACCGTGCAATTTAAATTCCCAACTGATCAAGCAATTGGCCAAATCGGTTTAGATAATAGCCGCAGGCATGCTACCGTCTGCCAAGGTCTAGTGAATCTCCCCGCCAATAAACCGCTCTATTTCTTTCCTAACATAGTTATTCTTTCGCATCCCGAATTATTCGACTCATTTCAGCCCGACGAGCTCTATGGGCTGACGATCCTTCCATCAATTGACAGGAACGAACATTTTGACTTAAGCAAGGCAATGCCTTACATAGCCAAGCTGGTTGGCCTTAGAGCGCTTTCTATTGAAGGAAGCCAGCTAGGCAATGAACATGTCACGGCTCTGAACAAGTTAGCCAATCTAGAGAGCCTTAACGTCAACGATACAGAACTGACCGGTCGTGGACTGGCAAAACTGAACCGGCTTAAAGAATTAGAAAAGCTACAGTGTAATTTCCTATCGGAGCAGACTGAGCTTTTAGAAGCGCTGCAGGGCTCCCTCAAGATTCAACAACTAGCCCTGAGTAACCTGGCAAAACCGCTAACTGAAAGTGACGCAAATCTATTAGCCAGCTGCAAGAACATCAAAACCCTGAACCTTGATACTGAGCTAGCATCAGATAAGGTACTGAATATTATTGGCAGATTGAAAAAACTTGAATTTATACAGCTACTAGAAAGCTCTCTAAGCAAAAAGGCAATTAAAGACTTCAAAGACTCATACTTGCCAAAAAAAATTCGAATCTCCTTTCCGCAGACTCTCAACTTTGATAAAAATTCTAGCGCTACATTTTATAAAGAATCGCCAGAAGAGCTGCTTAAGGATGCTGTCAAACAATAGTCAACTATCGGGATAAGGTGCCACCATCGACGAATCAATCTACAGTCATCTTGCCGGCACTTTACTAGGCACCGCCATTGGTGACGCCCTTGGCCTCTACATGGAAGGGTTATCGAGCAAAACCATTTCTGTCTGGTTTCCCCATACCATCGACCGCTACTATTTGCTCGACAATATTGGCTTTGTCAGCGACGATACCGAACAGTCAGCCTTAGTGGCCCAATCACTAATTCGCGCGCCTAACGACATCAGAGCCGCTACCAAAGCATTCAAAATAGCAATGCTGGGTTGGTTCTTTAGACTACCTTTTGGAGTTGGCCAAGCCACTAGCCTGTCATGTCTAAAAATGTTGACCGGTGCAAAACAAACCGGCATTCACTCTGCTGGCAACGGGGCGGCTATGCGCGCGGCCATCATCGGCGTCTTTTATCATGACAAGCAAGAATATCGCATCAAGCTCGGCGAAAGCATTGCCCGCACCACTCACCTCGACAGGAGGGCAACTGACGGTGCTCTTTTTGTGGCTGAACTAGCTGCCGCCGCCTATACCAATAGGCAATGCAAAGATCAAGCCAGTCGCTACAGCGCTTTTGACACAGCTATCAATGTTATTCAAGAAACCTGGTTACGCCAGGCCTTAGACTTAGCTCGCAGCCTCGCTGAGCAGCAAGCATCCATAGAAGCAGCCGCTCAACAGCTAGGGTGTAGTGGCTTTGTCAATCACAGCGTAGCTCTTGCTGCTTTTGCTTTTCTGCGCTGGGGCGACGACACTCTCACCGCGCTACAGTGGACAATCAAAGCTGGCGGTGATACCGATAGCAACGCTGCCATAGTAGGGGCCTGGTGCGGCGCTCTTCATGGAGAGAAGGGCTTACCGAGCCAGTTAATCGACAAAATCAATGATGGTCCTTTTGGCCCTAGCCACTTGCGCAAGCTCGCCCGTGCCTTAGGTGATTTCAAAAGCGGCAAAAGCCCAGCAGCGGTAGGCTACTGCTGGCCAATAGCTCTCGGTCGCAATGTCGCGCTCATCCCTGTCATCCTCAGCCACGCACTACTGAGACAGCTGCGCCAGGTAACTACTTCACTTCACCCTTAAATTTAAGTGCTTTCAAAAAGGCCGTGGCTAGCTCTTTATCAGAGAATGGATTTTGACCAGTGATCAATTCTCGATCTTGCACCACTTTGCTTTTCTTCGCTGGAGCAATCTGCAACTTACCGCCGGCTGCTCTTAAAGCATCTTCTGGATAAAATTTCATGTAGCCACCAAGGGCAGTGGGCTCGTTGGGCTTCTCTTCAGCATCACTAAAAACAGTCATGCGATAGCCCTGATAAGTCCAAAGTTCTTTAGAAGTCACAGGCTTTTCTGCTGCATCCCTATTGTTATCTTTCTTGCTTGCCGAATGGCTGGCTTCAAGGGCCTTGCCCAATTCAGCAGGCTTGTTTAGAGTGGAAAGAAGAGCAACCGGTCCGTGACAAATTAAGGCTGTGGGCTGATTCTTACTGTGAAAATGTCTCAAAATTTTGCCAAGAGAAGCATCTTTCCACAAGTCTTCCATCGGTGCATGACCACCAGGAACGAAAATACCCACGTACTGATCGAGATCACCAGCAGCTATAGCTGAGAGTTTTTGCGGGTGAGCAAGTTTAGGATCTTTGAGTAGCTCTTTTACAGCATTGTATTCAGCGGCATTGGCAAAAAAAGCTGGTTTGTCAGAACTTACATCCATCGTCGGTTGATTGCCCTGGGGATTAACATAAACAGGCTCGAAACCAGCCTTTATCAAAGCCTGCAGGGGAACACCCAGTTCGTTCATATAAAATCCAGTGGCATGCTGAACACCATCTTTGAGGGTGAGGGCCTTCGCACTAGACAAGACCACTAACACTTTTCCTTGAAAGGCGGTTGGAGCTTTAGACTGAGCTTCTAAAGTGGAAAGACCTAGACCAGCTGCAACAACTAAGGCAGCAACTCCTCGAGTGAAGCGATTGAAAAGAGACATGTTTTCCCCTAAAGCCTAGATTGTCCTGGGTAAGTTGCTAGTCGCCGATACGATTTAGCCAATCTGCCCAATGGAAGTGCATTGGTTAACCATGGAGCAAATAATTTACAAAGACAATGTACACCAATTAAGGTGTAGCTTCAATTATGTCTGGTTTTACCGAAGGATTTTGCACAGAAGCAGCAGCAAGACGTTCTTGTTCGGCGCGGTGAGCGCGAACCCTGGCGAAATGACGGAACATGGCATCGGGATCATCAAAAATTCCATACAGCTCGCGATCTCGCGGACTGACAGTGCCATCTTTGACCATATACTGAAGCATCTTATCAACCATTCCATACTTTTCTTTGCCAATAAATCCGACCGGTACTTCACCAAGTTTTCCTGTTTGGATATGAGTAAGCGTATCAAGATTCTCAGCGGCAGTGCCGATTCCACCGTCTTCACCAGTGAATGCCTGAGCCTTCTTCAATACTTCCATTCGAGTGTAGAAATTGCGATGGGTCAATGTTAGGGTCTGATAGCCATTACCCCGTTTTTCATGGGGTAATTTGAGTACCACGCCGATGGAATTACCGCCGGCCTCATAGGCGCCGCGATTGGCGGCCTCCATCGTGCCAGGCCCACCGCCGGTCATAACGTCGTAGCCCTCTTGCACAGCCCTGCCACCAATGTAGCGTGCCCGTTGATAGCGGAAGTCATTCTCGGCAAAGCGAGCAGAACCATAAACAGTCAAGATTGGCTTAGGATTGGGCCTATTAGCCAGAGCATCAAGACTGTAAGTGAAATCTTGGTGGCCGCCAACAATCTGCCTGCGCCAGTCTTCTGGCATTATGCTCTTATCAATTTCTTGGCGCAAATTGACACTGGTGCGATCGTACCAAGAAGGCAGGTCTCGCCCCATCAGCTGCTCAGCTTTAAGCGGATTAGCCTGGTTGGCCTCATAGGCATAGCGCTTGGGAAAGTTTGGTATGCGCGTACTGTCAGCCAGTTTGGTCATATCTTCAAGGGTACGAACACCACGAATACCACTGGTAGGAACAATATGTTCACTGAGAATATTGGCGCCGCCATTAAGGGCTCCGCCAACAGACATAGAAACAACTGATTTGATGCGCTCCTCACTGGTCGCCAGGCCGCGACCTGATAGCAATGAATGGGCATCTGCACTAATTTCACCAGCAGCCGCACCGGCAATGGCAGAACTAACTACATCATTGCGCAATAGTCCTGAGCCACTAGCTTTTAGGCCGATAGTACCGGCCGTCAAAGACACCATGGTAAGGGCAGAAACTCCGGCATTTTTGACGCGCTCGGCCAAGAAGTTGCCATTCTCATCACTAGGAGTTAAAACTCCCCCATATAGGGCCCCCAACTTTGCCGACTTAATCAGAGCTGGAGCGGCACCTTTGTTCAAACCATAACTGGCCGCTTGCTCAAACTTGCTAGCGGCACCGGCTCCAACCATCTTGTGAAAGACTATCAGTGGAATTGCAGCAGCAGCGGTGCTGCCCACTACTTCGCCTGCAAATGCCGCAGTGCCGACTTCAGCAGGCTTAGGAGCTTGAAAGAACTGCACTTTTGGCAAGAATTTAGTGTCAGCGATATGGTCAACGATTTGAGTGATACCACTAACGGGTGCTTGAATTGCTGTGTATTTGAAAGAATCAATGGCATGTTCAGAAAACTCAGATAAACCTGAATTTTGAGCCTTGTTTGATGCGGGCTCTGCGGATTCTTTGCTTGAAAATTGCGGCAAGTTTCAGCCTCTAAAATAAAGTGGCTCCACTAGATTCCGAACCCAGGATAGCCAAATTAGATTGGTTACGAAATGGTGAAAATACGCTCTGCCGTCAAAGCAGTTGCTCCACCGGCGTTAGACCTTGGGCATTTCAGGGAACTAATTAAAGACTACAGAACGTCTTACTACGACCCCAAATTGCTTACTATGACCGACAAGACAGGCGATACATCAGCAAACAATACTGCGCGACCTCTCGACCGGAGTCAGGTTGGCGACGGCCAGCCGGCCGATTTAGCCCAATCGCTCTATAGCAAACCTGAAGACTTCCGCCGCTCAATGGTTTTAGCTCAAGGCAACCAAACAGATTCCCATAGCTCTTCAATGAAGGCATTTGACGGCAAAGCTGGCGCACCGCAGCTTGTCACGAGTTTACCGGCCGATTTCAGCTCTATACCAGAAGGGCGCCGAAGAGAAATAGCAGGCATGGCGGCTGAACTTTTGAAGCCCTATACCAATAAAGCCGACGCCAACAACCGCGACGCCGACGGCAAAGTCAGCTTTGGCGAAATTGGCTCAATGATGGATCGCATTGCCAAAAGGCCCGATTTATCAGAGCTAGAAAAATGTCGACTGTGGTCTGACGTGCGCATCGGTATGGGCAAAATGGGGCTTCCCATTCAAGACTGCGATGAAGTGCCTAAAATGATCGATTCTTGGCACGGAGCAAAAGACCCCTGGCACGCTTTAATAACCATGGACGACGGCTACCACGGCAATCGCCTTATCAATATGACCCCTGAGCAGGCCACCAAAGCCATAATCGACCACGAAAACGGCGCCGACAATGGCCATTATCCATTGTGGAAGCAAGTTGGTTGGCAAGGCGCACGTCTACTGCGCGGAATCAATCAGGGCGATGTTGAATCTTCAGAAGGACAGCTCAAAGCCCTGAGAGCTTTGCGTGAAACTGGAATGTTTGCTGACTATGCCAAAGAGTGGAAGAAACAGTTTGTGCGCAGTGACGTTGATGGCAACTGTAAACCGCGCTAGCAGCTTAAAACCAAACAACTGACACTGCGCACAAAGAGCAGAAGGGCAGCAAAGACCAGCGATTACTCGCTGGTTTTGTTATTGCGTTGCGCTTCGTCCTGAAGCATTTTGATATCAGCGGCCGACAAAGTCGGACGATCAAGTTTAAGCGTTAGCTTGTTGAGCTTACCAGTAAAGGCAAACGGTACTTGATAGTCTTGATCGCAGACAGTTGTTCCGGTGTCAGAGCCAATATCGAAGCTTTCATCCCACTGCAAAATCAGTGGCAATGTGCGCTCCATTTTCTGGGTTTGCACCACTTTACCATCTACCTTGAGCGTACCAGTGCCACTGCGGCCAATACCACTCATACTATTGAAGGCAATGGTACCAGCACCCAAACCATCATACTTAAAGTCAAACTCAATCTCGTGATTTCCAGGGCTGAGGGCCTCTGGCCCCTCCCAACGAATACGCTTCAAGTCTGCCATATTCCAAAGGAATACTGGCTTACCTTTAAGCAGATAGAAACCATAACCAGCAAAGCGGCCACCAGAAGTAAGCAGGACTCCTTCAGCACCACCTGCTGGAACATCCACATTGGCCTTGACGTTGTAGGAGGTATTGAGCAGAAGTGGTGAATCACCCTGTGGTATTCCAGTTAGTGGCTTGGTGTAAACAAACTCAGTACGTCCAGCAGTTATGTTGGGCCGAGGAGAAACAAGTCTTGTGGCACAACTTGCATCAAGAGGCAGCACGTTGTACTTCTTTGCCTCGGAGAGGAAAAGAGCCTTGAGCTCATCCAACTTAGCCTTGTTAGATGAAGCTACATCATTGCTCTGAGTAGCGTCTTTGGAAAGGTCATAGAGCTCCCAGGTAACGTTGTTAACTGGATCTTGATTGACTGGTCCTGAGGTAATCCATGGTGGACGAATGACCTTAGTGCTAGCAATCCAGCCGTCATTATAGATAGCGTGATCGCCCATCATCTCAAAATACTGGGTCTTGTGATGAGAAGGCACAGAGGCATTAGCTTGATCGAAAGTATAAGCAAAACTTGTTCCTTCAATAGGCTTTTGCTTGATACCATCCACGGCTTCAGGGGCCTTAATAGAACAGGCTTCAAGAATAGTTGGCACCACGTCAATGACATGGTGGAACTGGTGGCGAATTGCCCCCACGTCTTTTATGTGACCAGGCCAGGAAACACAGACACCTTGAGATGTACCACCGAAGTGCGAAGCCACTTGTTTGGTCCAAGAAAACGGTGTATCAAAAGCCCAAGTCCAGCCAACAGCCATGTGGTTATAGGTGCGGTCAGTGCCCCAAACATCATAGAAATATTTGAGTTGATCTTCCACCGGTACATTGGCACCGTTGAACATAGCCACTTCATTGGGTGTTCCCACCAAAGTGCCTTCAGCACTAGAACCATTGTCGCCACTAATATAGATAATCAGCGTATTGTCTAGCTTGCCTGTATCTTTGAGTGACTGGATTACGCGGCCAATTTCATGATCAGTGTAGGCCAGGTAAGCGGCGTAAACTTCAGCCTGACGAATGAACAACTTCTTCTCGTCAGCGCTCAGCTCATCCCAGTTCTTCAGCAAGTCGTGGGGCCATGGTGTTAGTTTGGCATCTTGAGGAATTACACCAAGTTTCTTTTGGTTAGCAAAAATCTCTTCACGCAGTGCATTCCAACCCTTATCAAAGAGGTGCATGTCACTAATTTTCTTCACCCACTCTGGAGTTGGGTGGTGGGGAGCATGGGTGCCACCAGGCACGTAATAGCAGAAGAAGGGCTTGCTTGGGTCGATTTGGTTGAGCTGGCTGATCCAATCGATGGCCTCGTCAGCCTGGGCAGTGGTGAGGTTCCAACCCTTTTGACCTAAGAACGGAGTGATTGGGGAGGTATTGCGAAACAGGTTAGGTTGCCACTGGCTTGTGTCACCACCGATGAATCCATAGAAATATTCAAAGCCCATACCGTTTGGCCACAGTTCAAAAGGACCAATCTGACTGGCTTGGAAAGTAGGAGTATTGTGAGCCTTACCGAACCAAGAAGTAGCATAACCATTGTCTTTCAAAATACGACCGATGGTGGCTTTGTCTTGGCCAATGACGCTGTTATAACCAGGGAAACCAGTTGACTGCTCAGAAACTACGCCAAAACCAGCAGAGTGATGATTGCGACCAGTAATGAGAGCAGCTCTAGTAGGTGAACAGAGAGCAGTGGAATGAAAATTGCTATAGCGCAGACCAGTCTTGCCTATCAGGTCCAGGGCTGGGGTCGGGATAACTCCGCCAAATGTACTCGGGGCACCGAAGCCAACGTCATCAGTCATGATCAAAAGAACGTTAGGAGCTCCTTTGGCCGGTACAGTGCGAGGCGCCCACCAGGCTTTCGACTGACTGGCAGTTTCTTTGATCACACCGCCAAAGGCTGGTTCAGGAGCGGGCAGCTGCTTACCATCGATAGTGGTGGTGGCACTGGGGGAGCCAGCCACACCAGTGGTCTGCTGAGCAAAAGCTGCTGGCGCTCTAAATAGAACGCAGAGCATCAAAAAGAACGTGCAAAAACGAACTTGCCACATTGACATGAGGATCTCCCGAGTAAATTGGCTTGCGATTGTATCCTAGTGACAACATGGAGCTAACCCATGACAGCATTAGCATGCGCAGAGCAACATTACTATCCACGTGGTAAAAATCGGGATTAATAGAGTTCTTCACCACTTCTTAACCCTGCAAAGATCAAAGTAGTGATAAATAAACAAAGATCAGACGAAAGAGTAGAGAGAATGAAAAAGGAAAGAAGTCACGGGGGATATCAGAGACCAGGCAGCAATACCATTGTTCTCTCAAGCGACCCCATCTTAATTTGGCTCTTCGCCCTGCCCTTTCTATTGGTCGGGCTTTTGTTCGTTGCAGCACCGTGGGGCTTGGCCTCAAACAGCGCTCAGATACCGATCGGCATAAAGCTTGTTATTTCGGCCATGGGCCTCGGCTCAGCAATGGTGGCAGTTTTGATCTTTCGCGCGGGGCTTGCTCAAGTATTGCTTGATCGCAGCAACAATCGCGTCATCATAGGTAAGAGATTCAGCAAAAGAATTCTGCGCACCATCGACTGTCAGTCGATTTCTGCCGTCACAATTGACACTGATAAAGACTCAGATGGAGATACAACCTATAGAGTTCAACTTGAGCTGAAGTCAGGTGAAACTATTCCCTTGAACAAGGCTTATGTTTCGATAAGAGAGACCGCCGAGTACGAAAGAGATAGAATTCGCCATCTCCTGAAGAATCCGTATGACAGTTATAGCAAAAAAGATCGCACCCCCTGGCTCGTCTTCGGCAACTCACAGCCTTTTGCACAACCACAGCTCAAAACCTTCGTCATTATCTGTGCCACTATCACTGTGGCACCATTTGCCGGTTGGTGGTTAGCCACCCAAGAAAAACCAACCCTGCAAATTACTGCTGGAGAGCCAAGTCCAGAATTAAGTAGTGCACTACACCAACGGGCCGAAAACAAAATTGCCAGCACTGAAAAAATACTTTTTGTAGCTACGCCAGAGCCCGGTCACGAAGGCATGGCGAAAATCGTATTCATACCTTTTGCCATTGTCTGGACTATTTTCAGCGGCTGCTGGCTTTGTGCTGCCATAGCTGGCAGCATTAGAACCAGAAGCATTATGGGATGGTTCATGGTGCTCTGTGGACTTCCTTTCGTGGGCATAGGCCTGGGCATGCTTACCATTCCGTATTTCGCATACAAGAGAGAACTGCACACTATTTATGCCCTAACAGAAGAGAGAGCCCTAGTCTTCTCCAATGACGGAGTGAAAGAGTTGGTGAACTTCAGCGACGAACACTTCGGACCAATCGAGGCAAAAGTTTATGGCAATTCCGGTAACAATAGAAAAATGGACCTGCTTTTTCGCTCGAGCTTAGATCCTAAATCTCCGGGTGCAACAGTTGGATTCTGGGGCATCGAGAAAGGCGAAATGGCCAAAGCGATACTGGAAAATAAGCTCAAAGGAAGAAAATAGCGCTTGGCTAAACCAAGCTACACTAAACGCTATTGCAGAGCCTCTAAGTAATGCGACAAACCGCCAGAACTCTCTCAACTACACTGCGCAGGCGATAATTCAGCCCACTGTTCTCGAGGTATACGCTAAGGAGCTCATGCTGCATCATAACTTTCGACTTCAGTTGATATGCCTGAGAGAAAGCATTAGAGCGATAAGCAGCTCGGCCTGGCTTGCTGAACTGGAACCAACCACCGAGGTTAATCCCCATTGATATAGAGTCTCTCATCAAGGTCTCCAAAACTAGAGGATTTTCCTCAGTTTCGTAAATATCAATCAAATGATGAATCTCAAAAGGCTGAGTGTACGAGCAGGTGAAATCAATTTCTTCACCCCTGAAGCCATCGAGCTCATAAAATTCTATCTGCTTCCAACCGTTTGCAGCATCAACAGTGGCAACAACTCGCTCTACATCAATGACTATGCCAACATCACTTTTAACAGTGGGCAAGACCCGCTTAACAGTTTCGATAGCATGCTGGCGACTGCGCAGCGAAACACTTGAGAAAAATTCAAATGTCTCTTCAACAGTGCTTCCCGCTGACCTAGTGCTGTAAGTTTCAACTAACTGCTGGCGCTGGGGGCCACCCACCGCGCCAAGCACCGCTTGAACTTTAGTGAGTTCTCCTTCTTTGGCCAATTGGGCAGCAATACTTTTTGTCAATCGGGCTTGCTTGCCGCCGTCAATATGCAGGTGCAATGAGCCCAGGGTGCTAAAAGAAGCATAGGCGGGAATAACAAAAGGCGAAGAGGCAATGGAGCCGCTCATAGGAGGAATGAACAGACTAGTTGAAGTTTGTTGTTGCAGCATTGTCGCTAACCTGTAGTGGCGGGTTATCCTAGTAGTGCTGAGAGAAGCTCTCCACTGATGCCAAGATACAGCCAATCTGTGGCGGACCTGTGTCAGTGCTCGGCAAAGTTCATGGCCAAGACGGCAATAAAACAGAGCAAGAATAAAAAGGGAGAGCAGGCAGTGAAGAGCAAAGAGAATTCGCCAGCAGGCTCGCAAATATTAAATGCGGCATTGGCTCTGACTTTAGTAACCGTAACGGCCCTGGTGCCACTTACCTTTGCCATCGAGAAGGCCTACAGTCAGTCGACTTCAAGCCAATGCAAAATTGAAGTACGCCAGCCCTACCGCTACATTACTTCTAATGGCATTCCCGATCATGCTACCGGTCAATTTCCCAATCGCGGCAACCCTAACACTATTTCAGCCCAGGATTATCATTTCAAGGTGCCACTAAATCCGACACCAGGTCAGGGACAATCACGGGGTTATGATTTTGGTGTGGCCGTGAACGGAGTGCCCTTTGACCCAGGCACAGCCGAGCTTTGGAATGGAGACATGCGCTGGCATTACGAAGCGCTATCGGGCATGATGGTTAGCCGGGGTAGCCTTGGAGTCGACGCCAATTTGGCCCATGTGCAACCCAATGGCGCCTACCATTATCACGGCCTCCCCATGGGCCTCCTGGAAAAACTAAACTATCGCAATAAGATGGTTTTAGCTGGTTATGCCGCCGATGGCTATCCTATTTATGGCCCCTACTGTTACTCCACGGCCAACGACAGCCGAAGCGCCCTGAAGAAAATGAAATCTAGTTACAGGCTCAAGAGCGGCACAAGAATTGGGGGCAGCGATGGCCCTGGCGGAGCCTACGACGGATCATTTGCTCAAGACTACGAATTTGTTCAAGGCGCAGGCGACCTTGATCAATATAATGGTCGCACCGGCGTCACCCCCGAATATCCAAGCGGCACATTCTATTATGTGCTCACTGAAAATTGGCCTTTTGTGCCCCGTCAATTTCGCGGTACTCCCGATGCCAGCTTCGCCAAAGGTCCACCTGGCCTAGATCGCGGCAATGGCGGTGGTCGGAGAACAGATCGTTTCGGGGGAATGAACCGATTTGGCGGTCCGCCCGGAGGGCCACCTAGAGGACTACCTGGAGGAGCCGGCCCAGGATTCCGCCCCGGCGGCCCAACGGGAGGACCACCCGGTGGAGGTTTCCGGCCCGCTTACCCGAATGAGAATAACTAGGCTGCTTGCCCTGCTTCTGCCCTTGCTGGCGCTAACGCTGCCAACAGAAGCTCATGATGCTGCAATATCAGCAATAAAAATCATATGCCGTCCAGACGATACGGTAGTGAGCATCAGTACCCACAGAAGTTATCTGCTGAAAGCAGAGGAAGCCGGGGGCTCCAAGGTCAACTCTAGTTCTGGGTCCGCCCTAGCTCCTGAAACACAAGAGCTCGGCCAGGCCCTGGGCAAAAGGCTTCACCTGCTGATCAATAGAAAAAAGCTATTGCCTGAGAATGTGCATATTATTGAAGACAAGCCCAACGATTTGCTCATCTGGCAGACGACAAACAAGAACCCAACAAAACTAAAGCCAAGCATAGAGATACTTGATCGCATCTTTCCAGAAGACTCGGCTTCCACAACCATTGTCACTATCATAGATGACGACCAAAACAAAGAAATACTGCTCGACTCGGCGCACCCTAGCTACCACCAGAGTCATCATCAAGACCACTGGGCTGAGGCCAGTAGCTATTTGCAAAAGGGAATATTGCATATTCTCAGCGGCCCCGATCACATTTTATTCATACTGGCGCTGCTGCTTTTAGGAGGCTCTCTCAGAGCACTGCTGGGCATAGTGACGGCCTTTACCGTCGCCCATAGCATGACACTGAGCCTGGCAGTTGCGGGAATTGTCAGGCCTCCAGCGCAGGTAATTGAACCTCTAATTGCACTATCTATAGTGGCAGTAGCCATAGAAAATTTACGTTGTTTAAGCTCGAAAAAGAAAGCCAAGGAACTAACAGCAAAACGAGATTATCGAGCCTACTATGCTTTTGCCTTTGGTCTTATCCACGGTTTTGGCTTTGCTGGTGCTCTACTTGAGGCAAACTTAGTTGGCCCAGCCTTATGGATAGCCCTGGCCTCTTTCAACCTCGGAGTGGAATGTGGGCAAGCTATGATAGTGGCTCCATTAGCACCACTGCTGATGCTGTTGGCCAAGAAGCATAAAGACTTTTCAGATAAGCTGATCTACACTGGCTCGATTGCTATTGGTCTTATGGGCGCCTACTGGTTCATTGGTCAATTGAAATTTTAGAAGCTAGTCTTGAACGACGCCATTAATTTCAGTAATGCCAGCGCCCTTAGTTTCGGGATTCTGCGACCAGGTTTTGGTATCACTATCGGTGACCACATAGATACCTGGTTTAATTACAGTATCTGGTTCACAAATCCAATACGCATTAGGAACACCGCCTTGGCCTGGGGCCGTATGAGTTGACCAGGGGCCATAGATAGTGCCATCTTGATGTACTAGACCAATCTCACCAGGATCTTGTCCGCGAGCATCATTCCAGTGATAATTCATCAGCCTTGAAACCAGAACCGGTGCCTTGAGCGAAAACCAAGTTGGCCGAGTAGGAGAATTAAATACGGCAGAGATATTGCCGTTCTTAAAAATGCTGACAACAGGCTCTCTTCTATAAGCCTTAGCTGAAGCCGTTGTTCGTCCACTGTCAGGTACGATTTTTACTTTGGCAATACCACAAAAGCCAGACAAGTTATTCTGTGCCCAGGTGGATGGCTCGCTGTCGATCAATGTGTAATGGCCAGGCGCCAGAGTCACCCGGGGCTCACACTCCCAATAGGCGTTGGGCACGCCGCCTTGGCCTGGCTGTCCTCGCACAGCCCAAGGGCCATAAGTGGTGCCATCGGCATGGCGCAGAGCCAGGGTGCCGGGGTTACTACCTTTGCCATCATTCCAGTGATAAGTCATCAAATAAATCACAGTAGAGGGAACGTCAATATCGAAGGTCGTTGGGTTCTGAGGCTTATTAAAGACACGATAAATATTGCCATTATTCACAATAGTTTTGGGTGGACTAACTTTCACCACCGGCTTAGCCTCAGTCTGATTAACTGTTGGCTTCTCTTGCAGGTCAAAAACACTATCTTCGCCTAAAGCTTCCCGTGGCGCTGTAGGCGGAGTGGAGAGGCAGAGTGCTGAACCATCCCAATGACTCTTCATCTCTGGGGTCTGCAGCTGTCCTCTGTCGCGCAAGACTTCATCTTCAACCCTATCTTTCATATTCTGAAAAGCAGCACCAAGAGTGGTGCGCCCACCATTCTGTTTAAGGGCCTCAATCAAGCAGCTAGTGAAGACACTGTTTTGATATTTCTTACTTTCCCAAGATACCTGACTCGGTTGGCTAGAGGCAATCACAAGCTGCCCGGTACCAGCCACCACGGCACTGGCATCAACGTTGGCAGAACGCACTAAACCTTTAGCATCAGCAGTTGCCGCCCCACTATGGCAAGCATCTAGTATCATCACAACGCGGTCACAGTGCACTCGCGCTTTGATAATGCGCATCAAGTCTTGCAATGGAATGCCTGTAGCATAGAGCGATTCAGTATCAGTGTCATAGGCAACTATATAGTTAACTCCGCCCACATCCATATCAGCAGGGCTGCCATGACTACTGATATAGACGACAACTAAGTCATCAGGATGAGCCAGCCGCGGCAGCCAGCGATCACCGATAGTGGCAAGAATATTAGCCCGCGTAGCTTTCTCATTAACGAGCAATCTAGTGTGATCTTTGCGAAAGCCGCCAGCGCTGGTAAGAAAGTTATAGAAATCGGTAGCATCTTTTGCAGGATAGCGCAAATTGATTTTGCCATCGGCAAATTTGCTGATACCAATTACCAGGGCCCACTTATCTTTAATAGGCCGATTGGCACTAGCTTTAGGGGCTGCAGCCTGAGGGCCTGACTGGGCAGCGTAGGCACTAGAGGCGCTACTGAATAGAGAAGACGGCGCCACTGAGGCAATCATAACTACCGGCGCCAAAATGGAAGCCAACCAGACAATACGAGACATAAAATCCTCTAAGTTCTCTCTAGATTCAAGGCCAAATTAATCATGGTCTATCTTCAAAGATTTGTCATCCGCCGTCAGGCCTAAGCCTTTAGTAGATCTCGCCACAGAAGCAGGCACTTGAAAATTGCATTGAACTATTTTTCGAGTTCGAACGTATCTCTATGAGTAACCCCTGAATCAAATTGCGAGGTACTCATGAATACTTCTAATACTTCTCTATTGCCCAACTCAGCAACAGTTTCATCCTGGCCGATGAGAGTAAAGCTAGGCCCGCATCATGATTTGTTAGCCACTTGCGACTTTTCTAACAATGAGGAAGAGAACTCTATCGGCATGCTGTTGCACACTGCACTTTCTTCAACCGTAGCGCCAGAGAGAGTCGCCGCGGCAAGAAAAGCGATTGATCTTTCAAATGGTGCTTGTGGTCTTGCCTGGCTGGTTCTCGCCCGAGAAGGGGTAAACAGCCTCGAGTCGGCAATGATTTATTCGCAACGAGCAATCGACAGAATAAAACAAGAACTGCACGATAGCGACTTCAAAGACTATTGCATTTATACATATACCTACACGGTTGCCCTGGCCGACGCCGCAGAAATAACGTTCAAGGTCGGCCGCAAACGCGATGCCGTAGAAATGCTGAAACAGCAACTGGCAGCAGGCGTTGAAGATGCTCTCTGGAGTGACTGCCAGATCATACTGCGTGATCAAATCGCCAGCTTACTTATTCAAATGGGCGAAGCCAAAGAAGCACAGACTTTCTTATATGCTCATCCCGACAATATCGAGTCTTGGTACTACCTCAATGCCCTGGCTCACTATGCCCTCAATGGTGATTGCTTGATATCGCGAAGCGCCCTAGCCAACGCCTTCAAAGTAGGAGTAAAAACCGTACAAAAGCTCACAGCTGACGCTTCAATATTCGCCGCCCAGAGCGAACACTTTGAGCAAAATATCTGCATTGAAAAAGCAGTCGATGCCTGGCAAAACGACGAAGCGGCGCAAGAATGGCTCAAGCAAATATATAAGAGCCCCCATTCATTAATAGGGCGAGAATCGCTTGCAGTGGCCAGCGCAAACAAAGACAAAAAGCGTTGGGAACTCTGGGACAGCAGAGAAACCAGTGCTGCATACTTTATGAGCAATGAAATGTATAAAGAAGCAGCTAAAGAGTTCAAAGCAGCTCTGCGCGAAGCCGAACGCATAAGCTATTCTTACTTTCCCTTTCACAATACAGTGACAGGCCTCTTGGCCCTCAATCAAGAAGCTGATGTAAGAGCCATTCCTCTTGAAGAATTGCGACAGAAGCTAGACTCGCGAGTGGAGAAATTCGGCGACAACCTTAACAATAGCCCCACTAGTGCAATTGGTAAGAATGATCTAGCAGCACTAAATTTTCATTCCTTCGCCACTATTTACAGAGAACTTGGCGACTTCGAAGCGGCTCAGAGCAATCAAGTTAAGGCCTTAAAAATAGCAGAAACACTCGAACAAGAAGATCAACTAGACAGAGCTTCGGCTCTAACACTCTTTGAAATAGGCGAAATCAACAAAGCACAAGCCGAAATTTTGTTTGCACAAAATCACTATCAAGATGCGCTCAATTACTGCAAAAAAGCACTGGCGAAGCAAGAACAGTTTCTCGGCGCCACTCACTATGATCTACTAGATTGCCTTGAGTTAGCTCACCAATGCTGCCAACAGCTTGGAGATCTGGCTGGCAAAGCAACAATGGCTAGTAGAATCAAGGCAATAGACCCTTTTGATTTGGGTTAAAACCTGGCCTGCAAAACCCGGCCTGAAAAACGTGACATAGGTTGATTCGTTGAGTAAAGCTAAACTCAACGAATCAACACGGCCTTAAGTTCACCTGTATAATTAGCCCACTGTATATATTTCAATCTTCGAGGTTCTTATGAAGTCCAACGACGTCTCCAGCGTGGCTGAAGCTACATCTACTCACCTGAGAATCGGGCCTCATGACGACCTGGTCGAAAGCTGTATCGACGCCGAGTTTGAGGCTGAAGACGGCGAACCTGACGCCCTTGAAGAGTCTCTTAATGCTTATATCGCCGTGGCCATTCTCGGCGAAACAGTTGAAGAACGAGTAAAGGCAGCTCACAAAGCCTTGAAGGCAACCAACAATAGCTGCGGTGTAGCCAATTTGATTCTGGCTCGCGAAGGCTCTAGCGACAACAAAGAGGCCCTAGAGTATGCCCAAAAGGCTGTGGAGCAGCTCAAAGAAGAATGTAGCGACGAAAATTTTGAGCTCTATCAAGTTGATGCAGAAGCTTACACTCAAGCTGTTGCAGACCTGGCTCAATTAAACTGGAACTGCGGCAAAAAGACTGAGGCAATCGAGATTGTCACATCGTTCTTGCATGAATACAAAGAAGAGTTGCCGGTCGAATTTAAAGCTATTCCTCGCGAACTAGCCATAAGCTTTTTGCTCCAACTAGGAGAAGTCAAAGCAGCTCAGGCCATGCTGCAAGACGAGACAGAAAACGATGAGCAATGGCACTATCTCAATGCTTTGATTCATTTTGCCTTAACCGGTGACACTCTAATTTCGCGCAGCGCACTATCGCGGGCATTAATGAAAGGCACACTGATTGCCGGCGGCCTGACCAAAGACGATGAAAACTTACATGAAACAATTGTTGCTTTCGGTCTCGATAGACATATTGAAGACACAGCGCCAGCCTGGCATTCAGTCAAAGGTGCTATAGAGTGGTTAAATGATTTCTTAGAACAACCACTTGCTCGCCACAACCGCAAGCTTGAAGAAATCGCTAAATCAGCTAACGATTTGCAGCGTTGGAAGCGCTGGGAAGACGCCCTCGAGAGCGCTCAACACTTCACTGAAAAGAACAATGAAAAAGAAGCAAAGAACTCTTTGAAAACAGCCCTGCGAGAAGCAGACCGCATCGATTATTCCTACTTCCCCTTCTTCGAAACAGTTTCAATTTTGATGGAATTTTCAGGCGGTGAGAAAAAAGCACTGGCTGACTTAAAGACTCAAATTGAGGCCCGTGCCAAGCGTTTTGAAGCCGATTCGACACTAGGTGGACCACTCAATGCCCTGCAATTGCAGGCCTGTGGCACGTTGTTCGACTTCCTGCAAGAGTACGAAGCATCACTGGCCCTACACCAAAAAGCCACAAGTCTGGTAACTGAACAAGTGGCTCAAAATGAGCCCAACCTCACACTAGTAGATGATGTTGATGTGCGCAATGAGCTAGCTGGCACCCTCTTTGCCATGGACCGCTTTGCCGAAGCCCTGCCGCTATATCTAACTAATGCCGAGGTATTAGAAAGGTATCTCTGCCCCGATCACGTCGAGCTTCTGGAGATGCTAGAACCGGCCTACCGCTGCCTCTCCAGCCTTGGCAAAGAAAAAGAAGCAGAAGCCATGTTGGCCCGCATCAATGCCATAGACCCGACCTATCTTGAGGCCCTTGAGGCCGCCGAGCATGACTGCGACGACTGCGGACACGACCACCACTAGCCCTTGCCAAGCAGTAGCAGCTCTGTGTTATATTTGACCTAACTGTCAAGAATCACAGGATAGCTAGGAACGGTCGGTCACAGTAAATTGAACTACCTGCACGGACTAAAAGAAGCACAGTATATAGTGCAGACCTTAATGGGCCTGAGCTGGCTGGCCTTTTCCATCTTTCTATTCTGCAAGCCCGATGCCAACTTAATTTGCGACACAGTTCCAGCGATACTAATGTTTATCACTGGTAGTGTTTGTGTATTCTTTGGTGTTGAAGCTTACTTATTGCGCGACGATCCAGAAATCTGGCGGTAGCTCCAAATAGTCACTGTAGATATTGAGTTTGTAGCGCAGAGCTAAATCATGTCAGACCTTTGCAAAAACTGCGGCAAACCACCACTGGCTGAAAAGGCCGGTTCGTTCACATCTTACTTATTCCTGCACAACTATTGTCAGTGTGACCAAAAACAGGATTCACTCAGCTCAGCAGCGCCGAAATCAACACGGCCAACACCAATTCAGGCCGAGAATCTCAGCGTCTGCTCCCGTTGCGGCAAGGCCCTCGGTGCCAAAGAGCGCTCGGGCTCATTCACATCCTTTCTCTTCAAAGATTTGCGCTGCCAATGCAAGAATCCTCAAGTAGCTAAGCCTGCAGTAGCTAAGGCTTTAGAACCTAAGCCGCTAGCATCAAAACGCACGAATACCTCATACCGCTCCACGCACAAATCGACTCGTAACGACACTCGCCAGCAACAGTTAAAAGAATCACCGAACGCAAGCAGCAATACCTCGCTAAAACTTGGCACTGTAATCGGTGGCACATTCAAAATAGAATCAATCATCGGCAGTGGTGGCATGGGAGTAGTCTATGCAGCCGAGCATACAGGCTTACACCGCCGCTTTGCTCTAAAAGTCTTGTCACCAGAGCTAGTCAACGAACAGACCTGGAAACGTTTCCAGGCAGAGGCAAAGACCTTAGGCGCACTGCACCACAGCACCCTGGTTAATGTCTACGATCTAGGTTTACACGACCATTCGCTACCATACTATTCAATGGAGCTTCTCGAAGGTCGCACTCTAGAACAGATTCTAATAGACGACGGCCCACTCTACCTCGACGAAGCAATCGAAATCTTTCTGCAGGTCTTAGATGGCCTCGCCTATGCTCATCGAAACGACATTATTCACCGAGATATTAAGCCTGGCAACATCATGGTCTGCAATGTTGACGGCGATACAGTCGTGAAGATTCTTGATTTCGGCATTTCTAAATTCCTCCAACTTGGTCGGCAAAATCAAAGCCTTACTATGGTGGGAGAGACTTTCGGCAGCCCCTTCTATATGAGCCCGGAGCAAAGTATCGGGGCCGATGTAGATGCGCGCTCGGACATCTACTCAATCGGTTGCTCACTCTTCGAAGCCCTTACTTCATACGTTCCATTTGAAGGTGCATCCCAGATGGAAATCGTCATGATGCATGAGCAAGATGAGCCACCACTTCTCGCCGAAGTCGACCCTGATACAAAGTTTCCGGACTCAATTGAATATGTTGTAGCGAAGTGCCTGGCAAAGCATCCAGATGATCGCTACCAGTCGGCAAAAGAACTAGCAATTGATTTAGAGCGCATCAAAGACAACAAGTACGCTCGCAGTTTTTTTGAAGGCAAGAAACCATTTAAAACTGTCAGTCAAAGACGCTCCGAAATTGGTAGCAGTGACGCACCGAGCAATTCTAAGCGAGCAATGGTAGTACTTACCTCACTTATTGTGCTAGCGGCCTTGACCATAGCCGCAGCAACAATTACCTATTCGGGCCAGCTTGCAAGCAGTTTGACGAACAGAAGAAAAGACGACAGCATTAGCAACGCCACACCGACCTACTATTCGCAACTTTCAGAAGACGGCAGCACCATCGAATTCAACTTTCCAGAAGAGCAAATTGGTCTAATCGGTACCAATCGAAAAATGCTTGGCGCAGTGCCAGCCTCAGGAAATGTACAATTTCCTGCCGACAAAAGACTATACTTTTTCACTAATCGCTACAGTGCAACCCATCCAGAAATCATAAAATCGTTTCGCCCAGATGACTTGTATGGCTACATACTACGATATAGATTCGAGAACAGACAGCAACTTAGAGACACTCTTGCATACTTAAAACAGCTTACCGGTCTTAAACGACTAGAAGCAACAGAATGCGATTTTGGCGATGAAGAAGCAGAAGAAGTAAACGCTCTGAGCAACCTCGATTGGATCGATCTTAGAAATACTAATTTGACGCCTGTGGGACTGAAAAACTTTAAGATACTCAAGCAACTAAACTACATCTACTATGACTTGAATAAATACATTACCAATCTGCTAGAAACCATCGCTGGCAGCGAACAGCTAGACACTCTCTACATATCCACTCCGGACAAGCCTATTACCATGTACGATGCAAAGCTAATGAAAACGCTGCCGAATCTAACCACTTTAAACATAGAGAACACCAGCGCTACTGATGAAATCTTAATGGAAATAGCCTCTATGCCCAATCTACAATCGATCAACGCGCGCGGCTGCAAAATCACCAAGCAAGGCTTCGAAGCGGTCATGAAAAAATACGGCAATCGTCTCAAAATTGCTGTAAACCCGGCCGAATTTAGACAGTCAGTTAAGCAAGCGAACGGTCAAAAGCTGCCAGAATTCTATGAAAAAAAATAGTCAGCCAGAAAAATAGCCAGCAAAAAAAGGAAAAATCATGAAAGACAAATTCACCGTCTACGAGAAACCAACCTGCTCAAAGTGCCGCGAGATGGCAAAACTATTGAAAGAAGCTGGCGTAGACTTTGACAAGGTCAACTACTATGTCGAGCCCCTGAGCCAGGCCAAAATAACTGAACTGTTGAAAAAAATGGATATGCCAGCCCGTGGTCTGCTGCGCACCAGCGAAGCGATATATAAAGAGCTGGGCTTAGCCAAGGCCGATCTTTCAGATAAAGAATTGGTGGCACTAATGGCGAAACATCCAGATTTGATTCAGAGACCAATAGTGGTTAGAGGTGACAAGGCTATACTGGGACGCCCCACCGAAAACGTACAAGCACTCTTGAATTGACTTTCAACAGGACAAGTTAATAGCAATGACTAGCCGGCCCGAATCACGCCGCAGCTTTCTCGGCAAATTTCTCAGTGTAGCTACTGCCATCGCAGCTAGCGACCTACCAACCCTTGCCCGGCAGCCCCTGGCAGAACTAGCCAGTGGCAGCACTATCGATAGCACTGAGTTTAAAGGAAAAACTGTTTTCTATCGCCTGGTCAATAAAGCCACCACTAAGAATTGGCAAACCCTGCCCATGGGAGAACTAATAGGCAAACTGACCCATGAGCTTGAAGGAACACCATATGTTGCTTCTACTTTAGAGATTTATCCCGATCGAGAGGCGTGCTCGGTCAACCTGCTTGGTCTTGATTGTGTTACCTTCGTCGAAACTACTTTAGCTCTGGCACGCATGTTGAAGAAAGGCGGTCGCAAACCAGAAGCTCTGCTCTCTGAGATCGCTTTGATTCGCTATCGCAACGGCACCGCAGGCGATTACAGCACACGTCTGCACTATATGAGCGACTGGCTGGCCGACAACACTAAGAAGGGCCTTGTAAAACCCTTAGACCAGCTTCCCGGAGCTGTTCCTTTCACTCAGAAAGTTGGCTTTATGTCGACCCATCCAGCTAGCTATCGAAGACTAATTAGCCAACCAGAGCAAGTGGAGAAAATCAAAAAATGCGAAGAGGTAATTAACGGTCGCAGCCTAAAATATGTACCGCTGAATAAAATTGCGGCAGTTGAGCCCCTCCTCAAAACTGGCGATATAGTAGCGGTATGCACCAGCCAAGCAGGCCTCGATGTAGTTCACACTGGTTTTGTCTATCGCACGGCTGACGGCATTGCCCACTTCATTGATGCCTCCTCGTCTAAAAGCAAAATGAAAGTCACTCTCGAATCAGGTCCCATTAGCGGCTCATTGCACTGGTCCAAAAATCTAACCGGTGTAATGTTTGCTCGTCCACTAGAATTGTAAGACGAGGTGGCTAATGACAGAGACTGTTTGTAAAAGTTGTGGCAAACCATTTCTGGCTGAGCGCGCCGGCTCCGTTACCTCATTCTTCTTTCAGCACAATTATTGCCAATGCCACAACGTCACGAGCAACACCGGCTCTGCAACTACAAGGCAAAGAATTAGTGGCGCCCAGTCAGCTAGCGACCAAAGTCAAATCTGCAAAAATTGCGGCAAGTCACGACCAACCACCAAGCGGGCAGGCTCATTCACTTCCTTTCTCTTTAAAGAGCTAAGATGCACTTGCGCTGGCGCTGTCAGTGGCAATTCAGCTAAAAATGTACGGCCCCATATGGGCAGAACCACTACCGCTGCTCGCACAGCTCAGCGGCGGCAGTTTACCCAAAGCATTAAAAACAGAGTACCGACGGCACACAAGTCTGATACTCCGGCCACTATTCCGGTGGGCTCAGTGATCGGTGGCTTCAAAATTATTTCGCTCATCGGCGTCGGCGGAATGGGTGCAGTCTATCTGGTAGAGCACTTGTCAATGCATCGCCGACTAGCATTGAAAATATTGACACCAGAATTGGTTAACGAACAAAACTGGCAGCGTTTCAAAGCCGAAGCCAAAATTTTAGCCTCTCTCAGCCACCCTACCCTCGTGCGGGTCTATGATTTAGGAATACATGCAGGCTCAATTCCGTTCTACTCAATGGACTACCTGAACGGCCGCAGTATTGAAGAAATACTAGCTGATGATGGGCCCATAGACCTGGCCACAACAATTGATATTATGCTTGAAGTACTCGATGGTTTAGCATACGCCCATCGACATGGTATCGTTCACCGCGATCTCAAACCCGGCAATATTATGTACTGCACCGTCGACGGTGCCAGAGCAGTCAAAGTTTTAGACTTTGGTATATCGAAGCTACTAGACAGTCGCAGCACAACACAAGCTCTTACTGTCGCTGGTGATATCTTCGGCAGCCCTTTCTATATGAGCCCAGAGCAAAGCCTGGGCGAAGCAGTAGACGCCCGCTCCGACATTTATTCAATTGGCTGCACTCTTTTTGAGATGTTAACAGGCTTTGTTCCATACGAAAATGAATCTTCCATAGAAATCATGCTGATGCATCAAGAAGCCGATATTCCCTTCTTGGATGAAGTCACCGATATTGAATTTCCACCAGCAGTCGATCTGGTACTAGCAAAATGTTTAGCAAAATCACCGGATGATCGCTATCAATCGGCAAAGGAACTGGCCCTTGATTTGGAGCGCATAAGAGACGGCAAAGAAGTTCTCGCCTATGCAAAAGGCTTTGCTCATCGCGGCGCTCTCATAAAAGAGAAAGAAGAAGAAACAGCCAGACAAACTTCTATATCAGCTATTGTTTTAAGCGGACTGGCTGTAGCAGCCCTAATCATCTCAAGCTTGGTCTTTTACTATTGGACAAGTCTGCAAAAAACAGGGTCTAGCAACAAGCCGACTGTCAATGCAGTTTTCTCTGGCGAGCATGTACTTCCATCCTCCGAATTCCCAGAAGTAGCGTCGCAGCCAAAGTATATTTCTGAATTCTCCAAAGATGGCCAAAGCATAATCTTTCATTTTCCCTCTAATCAACCACTAGGTAAAATCAATAGCGACGGTGCTGAGGAAAAATCATTTGACGCACAAGGAACAGTTACTCTGCCACTTAAATATGGCATTCGCTTCAACGCCAACAAATTCATGATTGAACATCCGAGCCTTATTGAAGGCTTTAGACCAAACGACTTAGCCTGTTTTACTGTGCCAAGCAGCCCAGAAGACATTGCCAAAGTAAAAGATGCAGTGGGGCCGATCTGCAAGTTAAGTGGATTAATCAGGCTAGATCTGCAACTTTCAAATGTCAACGATGAGGCTATATCAGAGCTCAATAATTTAAGCAGACTTGAAGACCTCAATGTCAATTTCACAGATATTACCGGAGCCGCATTGGCTAAACTAAAACGTCTAAAAGAGTTGCACTCAATTTCATTCAACTTCAACAAAGGCACTCACGAACTGGTGCAAGCCTTGGCCGGCTCTGAAACAATTCATGACCTAAGCCTTGACTCACCAGACCTGCCGCTGTCAGAAGACGATTTGCGCCTGATTGCAAAAATGAAAGACATTCACATTCTCAATCTTCAAAACTGCGAACTCGACGACAAAAAACTTGAACTTCTTTATGGTATGCCCAATCTCAAGAGACTGAACATAAATGGCAACCCTGTCACGAAAGAGGCCATTGAGAAATTGAAAAGAGCCTATGGTAGCCACAAAGTACAAGTAGTCAGCTCTGTCGCTGAGTTGTTAGAGTCAAAAGGCGCTGGCAAAGGTGATATGAAAACGGGCTTCTAAGAACGATTAGACAGCAGCCCAGGACTTGCCCACCAGGCTTCTAAATAGTCATTATTACTGAGATTGTGAGATGAAGCCTGCTATCGTTTGCAATTTTTTAGCAATTTCCGGCGCAACAACGATCACCGGACTATTGAAAAAGGCAAAGTCGCAGTCAACTTTTACCGGCGCACCAATGCTCGCACGTTTGTATAAAGATTGAAATAAGACACAGCTTGCCAAATAAGAACCATACTGACTTGGGTGATGACCGTCCGCAGCATACAATTCAATATCAGGGAAGCGCGACCTGGTGTAAAAGAAAGCATCACCGATTCTAACTAACTGCGCGCCAATCTTATCGGCAACCAACAAAGCATTAGAGTCAATTCTTCGCTGGTCATCACCCTGGTTTCGATCTGCCCAAATCTCAAAGAGAAAAACTTTGGCACCAGCTTGCCTAGCTAATTCCGCCATCTTTTGTCCATACTCGATGGTCGAGGCTGTTCCAGTTAACGAGCGATGAGATTGCTCCTGAAATACGACATAGTCAAACTTTTGTTCTCTCAACAAAGATTGATAACGCCCCTTTTTATAGTGGTCCTCTAATGAATAGCTTGGAAAAACTAGCTGCATAACCAGAGGCCTCTCTTTGGTTAAACTGGCAGCGATCTTAGACACTGTATTTGGTGTCATATTACAGAAAGTAAAACTATTGCCGACAAATAGAATACGAGGCGCTTTAGCCGAAGAAGCTTCACTAACATTCTCGGCGGTGGACGCCATCATTAATAGGAGTCGCTCTAATTGAGTGCGATTCTGCACAACAAAAATAGCTGTGGCAACGGCAGACAGTGCCAATAAGCTGACGAAGAAAAAAGCTAATAGTCTAGCTGCCTTCTTCATCGGCTCTTATCCTCAGCCCCTTGTAGCTGGGTATAGAGAACGTCGCAGCCATTATCAGTACAGCGAGTGATTTGCATCTTCCCACCCACAATTGGCTCTCTCACTTTATGAACAGTGACTACCTGATTACCAATTACAATCGCCACGGAGCGACCACAATTTTCACGAGTAAAAGTTTCGAGGGGAACAACTTGCCCTTTGGCCAATTCTAAAAGTAGTTGTTTCTTACCCTGTGCATCAACTTTCTTAGTCGGCTTTTGAGCAAGAATTATTGGAATAAAGTGATCTGTACTGAGAGCAACAAATCGCGGCTTATCCGGCAGGTTAGGTTGGGTTGGTTCAAGTAAATGACCATCATCAATCAAAATGCGCTCATTGGTACTGGCAGGCTCAAGCGATTTCGAGTTCTCAGCGTCGCGCAAAACCAAATAAATGCCATTTTGAAGGGTTGAATCTTCAGCCCAAACAAAGGCCGGAAACAACGCTATTAAAACGGCGGCAAGAACAGGCTTTAGACCAGCCAAAATTGCAGCAAAGCAGAGTCTTTTAGTCATATCCATCTCCCTAACTCTGCACATTTTACCCAGCCCTAGAAATTACAAGCAAAGTGCTTTTTGCCTCATGAGCAGGCCAATCTTAATGGTGTCTTAATACCATGACCTCGATTCGCTGATGGAAACGGGTATACAAAACTAATGGCATCCCAATCTGCCTCGTGTAGTGGGCGAAACAATGAAAGAAACAGAAATTGGCGCGGGCTTTATCGGCTTCATCACCCTGGGAATCTGGCTTTTGCTCAGACCTATCGTATGTCAATTTTCAGGGCCGGGCTGCCTGGCATTAGATGCCATTGTCGTTTGGTGCTCAGCACCGACAATCTTAGGATTTTGCAGTGAATTGCTTTTATACATTGGCCTCCAATCGCCTGCAGCGACGCAAAAGCTATGCTATAGAGCGGGGCTGCTATGCACCAGAACAGCAGTACTAATTGACCAATTCAACTTAATGGTACCGGGCAATGCCTTTGCCTACCACGCCAATAGTCGAAAGGTCTTAGTCGGCAGCTTCTACAGTGTTCTAGAACAAAAGGCCAAAGCAAAAAAATACTTTGCCAGCCTGGTTAAAACCTTAAAAGCAGATAAAGACCCAGGAGCATTGAGGGATCTCGCCACTTGCCTCATGCTTCTCTCAGAGTTAGTTCACGGCGAAGGCAACTACAAAGAAGCAAAATCACTAGCGGAACAGTCGCTCGAAATACTCAAAAAAACAGCTCCAGATAAAACGAGCGAAGGCGCCATGCTCACAGATCTCTGCGCCACATATATGAAGCAGGGGCTAATTGAAGAATCAATTAGTGTAGGCCGAAGTGCTGTTGAATGTTTTGATATGACCAACGACTCACTAAACCAATTACAAGCAATTGCCTATAACAATCTTTCGTTAGCACACTGTGAGGCTGGTGAATACAGAGAAGCTCTCGACTGCTCCAGACGCTCACTCAAGCTCAAGCTGGCGGCTAGCGCAAACAAGCCTAATCTTTCGGTGGCCATAGCCCATGTAAATATTGCTGACCACTTGCTCTTTTTAGAGCGCTACGACGATGCACTAGTTGAAGCCAAAGCAGCCCTGGAGATTCTCGATACTCAGGGTTTTGGTGACAGCATGATCAAAGCTACAGCCTGGCAAAATCTCGGCCACTCCTACTTAGGTTTGGGTCAACTGGAAGAGGCGAAAGCAAACTTGCTCAAAGGAGCTGCTAGCAAAAGTAAATTGATGCCAGCTAAAGATCCCGAATGGGCCCAACTAAATCTTGATTTAGCGCGCCTACACGCAGCTCTGGGAGACAAGAGCCTTGCTGATAGTCACTTTGGCAAAGCAGTGGACATGGGCGAAAAACTGCTCGGTTCGAAGCATCCAAAATTGGCATACATCTATAGACAGTATGCCAAATACCTGGAGCAAACACACAGAGAAAGCCAAGCCGAAGTGTTGCGGGCTAAAGCAAACGAAATTGATGAGTATCGAGCGAAACTGAAAGAAGGGAAGTGATTACAGCTTCTCAGCTATAGAGCGCCAGTTGCGCTTTTCCAAATCTCTAAAGTTTGAAATACTAGCAATAGACTCTAGATAGCTTGCTAATTTAGGCAGTTCATTATCATCTAATGCACCAAGGTATGGCCTGACAAAAATGGCATTGCCAAAATGTCGATTAACCTTGCGCGGCTCGTCTTCTAGAATTAGAACACGCTCTAAGTCAAAACCCTTTTTCTTGATCTTCTGCAAATCTTTGAGAAAGTACTCTTCTTGAAGAGTAAAGTCAGTTCTGCGCGTACAACGACTTCTATCCCAGACAAACAAAAGTGGCTCATCAAGATTATTCGTAATGGTGTTCACGACGATCTCTAGATAATCATGGGTTGCCGATGACCAACAAGCCAAATCGTATTGTTCACTCACAACATCGAGAAATTGACTCAAATGTGGTCGTTCATAAATATGATACTGACCGGCACGAAATTCACAGGGCCGATCAAGCGGCTCTTCTCGCCCATGAATGAGAGTTTCATCTATATCAAGTATTAGTAGCGGTCGCGACAGCAATTAGAGTACTCAGTTGGATTCCAGATAAAGGGACTAGAGCTAGCATGCCCCTATCTTATCAACAATATTGCCTTTCAATTTCCCGCGAACAGCAGTGAGCCGCGACTAGGCGTTCTAGCCGCGGCTTCATCTCCGTGGGTGTATATTGAGAACTAAGAGCCTGTCGATGCGAAGGTGCCCTCGTTGCCCATTTCAGCGGTCATATCACAATCAGTATGGCCACAGCCACAATGTGGATCTTCACCGGTGGAGTCATTGTTCTTGCAGAAATCTCCACAACACTCACCGTCTCTAACTTTGCACTTGCAGGCTGTGTGGCTGCAAGAGTGCACCTCGGAGACCTGCGATGGTTCAGTAATCATATTAAGCTCCTCTATCGTTTTAAACGGAATCATGGTCAAACTTATCTGGTGGCAAAATCGGTTCATCGTGGTCGGCACCAAATCTAACGTCTGGCTCTACTTGAACAGGTTGGCATTCAGGCAAATGACCTTCACTGTCATCAGCATCAACTGCATTCTCACTGGTATTCTCTTCATCTTGCAGACCAGACGACCAAGTTTGATCCCTTTTCTCAATGACAAAAGCATCTTCAAGACTACCTAAGCGCGCAGATTCAGCATCAAAATAGTCACGAGCATAGTTTTCACCGGTGCCGTCAATCTTAAATGGCTTATCTGGTTCCTTACGATTAGGCTCAACCGACTTTCCTTGAACCTGAACAATTGTTCCAGGCAAAGGAATACCGCTCACACTGTTCGCTTTTCCCTTCCCGTCGTCGCGCTTCATGGTTCCCACCTCAACGTCTTTTGCTATCGCGCAGACGTAGACGTTGGTGGAAGGTTCCAGTTGTTTTAGAGACCGATTGAGAAGACGATGCGGTAGAATGAAGCCGATTCTCGGGCTTATAGAAGGGTTCATATGACAAGCGAGTCACCAGAAATAGTAGTTCTATTTCGCCCAGTTGGTAAAAAGGAACTTGAGCTGATTGAAGAGGCAGGCTTCAAAGCCTTTCCCCCTCGCCTTTTTCACCAGCCAATCTTCTAACCCGTTCTAAACCAAGCCTACGCTGAACAAATTGCTCGCGATTGGAACACTAAGGATGAAATTAGTGGCTATGCCGGGTTTGTGACGAAATTTAGTGTTCGCAAAGAATATCTAGACAAATATTCCATTGAAACAGTGGGTGCGCAGTCTGTTCATGAAGAATATTGGATTCCGGCTGAAGACTTAGACCAATTCAATCAGAATATTGTTGGAGTCATCGAAGTAATTAGCGAGTTTCATGGACCACTGGAGAAGAAAGAGAAGTAATTCAAGCAACTCAATCAACCTCATTCAAAAGAGGCACAACATTCTTCAAAAGCCATGGGGTGGCACTGTTACCAAAGTGCATACCATTATGCAGTTGCTTTAGCATTTCTGGGCGCCAGCGCTCTTGCTCAAGCTTGGCGTATTGCTCTGGATAGAGACACGACTGAGGCTCAACTTCAAATCCAGCACAGCCAGCGCTGACAGTACGCACACCATCTGAGGTGCCAAAGATGCTCGTGCCAAGTCCAAGAATAACTCTATCGTAAGGCGAATAGTAACAAATCAGATTGCGCTCAATCGCTTGCAGAGCACGGCTCAAGTCATACCCAGGTGATATGGCAGGAGAAAGTAAAATAGTACGTGCCACTCGCCCTTCAGACAATAACTCAAGTGCCTTTACAGCTACCAGACTGCCGCCACTCTTCGCAACAACCTGCACCGAATGCTCTTTATCTATTGAATCAATCAGCTCGGCCAATTCCGCGCCCTTGCGGCTAATGTGCTCTTTATCGAGCAAATCATGAAAGGGCATAAATACGCCGTGGTTCCAAAAGAAGCGCCTGATCTTGAGGTTCGCGCCTCCAAACTTGGCAGCAGCCATTAAGGACAGCGGCAAAATCCCTGTGCCACCGACGCCATCGAGGGCAATAACCAAATTCGGCGGCGATTGATTCAAACTGTGGCATTCTTCGCTCATGTTAGAATCTTAGCTCAAATAAAGGCCGTATTCCAAACAGGTTAGCAGTGAAAAACCCACAAGAAACTGAAAACAGCGAAATCCGAAGCGCCGACCAGCCAAGCGACGAAAGACAGTACGACTGGGAAGAGCGCTACAAGCAGCCCAATTCAGCGCCCTGGGATAGCGGCCTACCAGCACCAGAGCTGGAAGAATATTTTGCCAGCCTAGGCCAAGGCAACTACCCCAAATTAGTCTTAGAAATTGGCTGTGGAACTGGTACAAACGCAATCTGGATGGCCGATCATGGCTGTGCTGTCACCACAACTGAGATTGCACCGACAGCCTTAGAAGCAGCCCAAAAGAAGGCAGCAGCGGCGAATAAACAAATCGATTTCCACCTCATAGATATTTGCGAAACCAAGCCTGTGGCGGATGGCACACAAGACTTTGCCTTCGACCGCGGTGTTTATCACATAATCGAAAAATCCAAACGTCAGTTATTTGTGGAACGAGTAGCCACAGCCCTCAAACCAGGCTCATTATGGCTGAGCATTTCAGGCAGTAAAGACGAATACAGAGAGAATCCCGATGTCGGACCACCTCAACTTAGCGCCATTGAGCTTCTGACCCCAATTGAACCGCATTTTGCTGTGATCAAGCTTGAGCGCAGTTACTTCATCTTAGACGACGGCAGAAAGCACCTGGCCTGGAAAGCGCTCTATCAGAAACGCTAGGCACCGGCAAAGCAAAGTTCGCCAAGGTCGATACATGCATTAATCAACTATTTCGCTAGATTCTCGAAGAAAGCAATTGTACGAACAACAGCATCTTGAGCCAGTTCAGGCTCGAAACAATGCCCTTGCTTGGGATAAATATGAACTTCAAACGGAGAATTGAGTTGTCTCAATTGCGCCTCAGTTCGCTTCTCTCGCAGGAGTGAAACAGTCGAATCACGAAAAATTAGAGGTCATCTGAGTAGGACTCGCCCGCTTGATGTTAACGCTATCAAAATAATGAACCACACCCGCCACAAATCCAGCATCGGCAAACTGCTGCGCGCAGCCGCGAAATAGTCACTATCTCCGCCGCCGCTCGAGCCATAAAGAAGGAGCACAATCGGCTTCCCTTTATCATCAGGTGGGCGAAACCAATCAATACGGACCAACTTGCCTTTGCTCGAATACTTTTCCACTTGAGCCAGAACAGGCACATTAACAAATAAAAGCAACACCAATGCAGACGCCAGAGCTGAAAGACCGAATTCAACATGCCGGAACGACTGTCTCAGGATTCTCGCTCTCTAATTAGAAATACTAAGCTGAGCTACCTAACTAGAATAGCAGTGAGACAATATTAATTGGGCATGAGATAGTTATGATCATTAGCGGTCGCCACAAACCAAAGGAAAATCAATGGTCTGGATCGTTCTGTGGATACTGGCCTTCCTTTTCGTTGCCTTTGGCACATTTGTTAGTGCAATAGTTGCCTTTTGCGTCAAAGGCAAATGGCAGCGCACATGCGTCGATGTCCTTCTCGTGTTTGCCACTCTTGTAGTGGCAGTTGGCCTCAGCGCGATGTTTCTTCCCAAAGACTTACTTGAGAAAGAAGCATCCAAGCTTTCGCCGGCAGCAAGACTTCATCAAGCTGATTTTATGGCAAGTGGCCTGATTGGTGCAGAATATGTTGCCCAGTCTGATGGCCTCCTGAAAGCCATATCCGCTCTAGACGGGCTAACGCCACTGAAGAAGGAGAACAGACTAGTACTAGAGTCTGTCAAAAACATCGCCAAGAATTATCCCAACGATGACGAATTAATGGCACGTCTAGCCATCTTGTACAAAATCAACGGAGAGGATACGACTGCTGCTTTCGAGCACTACATCAGAGGCGGTGGCAAACTAACGCCACTTCTATCAAGTCTCCAAGCACTTTACTCATCACCTCAAACCCTCATCACAGCCTCTCAGATAGACGCCATCAAGGCCGGCTTGCCGGGAGGCTGGTATCGCCAGACCGCGCTTGCAGAAGCATACAAGCAAACTGGCAATGAAGAACTCAAAGGGGAGCTAGCCGAGAGCGAAAGGAAATCGGGAGATTGGCTCACAAAATTTGCCTTCTTCCAAGTTAGCAAATTACTAGTTACCCTGGCTGGCATTTACGTAATTCTTGCCACCATAAAATCACGCAAAGACTCTGGTGAATTTGAACCACTAGCAAAAGACTTTCGCCGCATGTATGCGATTATGCTCAGCACACTCTATGCACAAGTTGGTCTTGGCATTTTGGTCGGTTTTTGTATTGGTGTAAACGCGGCACTGACAAGTACACCAACCAATTTATCGGAGAATAAAACTGCTGTAGAACTAATGTCAGCAGCCAGTGGAATAATAGCTGCAACCATTACTTTCTATCTACTGATTTGTCGCCCCAAGAAAATATCGATCAGACAAGCCTTCATGCGCGGCAATCAAGTCACTAGCTTGTTTCAGTTTGCCATGCTAGCAATGGCGGGATTTGCCGCAATGGTGACAACAAACAGAGCAGTTCACTTTGTGCGCAGCCTGCTGCCCGCACCCCCTGTTGGCATTACAAATTCTGCACAAATTAATATGAATGACTCATTCTTCTCACTCGATTATGTTGGTATTAGTTGGTCTGTACTATTTATTTTTGTGCTAGCGCCATTTATCGAAGAGCTTATGTTTCGTGGCCTGTTGTACGGCTGGCTGCGGCACCGCTTCAGCGTTCTAGTCGGTGTGATCGGCAGCGCCTTGCTCTTCGCTGCATATCATTTTGACCTGCCTGGTTTTTGGCAATATTTCTTCATCGGCATCGTGCTTGCTGTAGCCTATGAGCGCAGCCGCAGCCTACTTGTTACAACGGCCATTCATGGCATGTGGAACGGCTGGATCATTCTTGCCACAGCTTTGCTTGTTAATCGCTAGACAGCCGAGAGGACTTTTTAGTGAAAAAACTCGATACTAAGAAACTCGGGCGAGCACTAAAGGTCGTTCTTACAGTTAGCGCCGTTCTCTTTGCGGGGCTTTATCTCTACTACGCACCGCGCCTTAATCGGGGCATAACGGCTCGAATATTATTCCACCCGCCAGATAGGCGGCCCAATAAACCGATTGAAATCGCCGGAATAATCGGCAAGCATTACTTAATTCAAGCGAGTGACAGCGGTAATACGGCCAATAGAGACAGAGTTGTACTAGACAGCATTTTCTTTCAGTTAGACAAAAACAAAGAACGTGGGGTAATTCTTTATTCGCAGGGGGTAGGCAGCTCCATAAACTACCTCTGTGATCCATTTCAAATTGCCACCATGCTAGAGCTCGGCTACTCAGTCTTTGTCTACGATCAAGAGGGTTACGGCCTATCTTCGGGGCAGTGCAACATTGATAGGTGGGCGCCTGACACTGTCATGGCTCATGACTTTTTGGTGCATGATTTGAAATATCCACTCGGCTCAATTATTGCTTACGGTGAATCATTCGGAGCAGGCGTAACAAGCGAGCTAAATAAGCACCGGCCACTCAAAGGTATGATTCTTGAATCACCTTTCACTTCGCCCAAAGACTGGGCAGATCAAGAAACTGGTATCACTGCAATGTATCCCGATTTTCTTTTTATGGAGCCGACATTTAGCAATCTGGCAATGCTGAAAGCCAAGCATCCTCCCGTACTCATAATTGGCACTGCACTCGATAAGAATGTGCCGATCAGCCATTCGCAAAGACTGGCCAAAGAAGGCGTTCAGCCACTGAGGTATGTAGAACTACCAACAAGTCAGCATGTATCAGTAAGCGAAAAAGATCGCGATATGTACAGGCAGCAGCTAAAGCTATTTCGAGATCAGTTCTAAGCTATCAGCACTGAGTTATTCACTCGGTGTGGCAGTGCCATGATGTCGACCGGCGGTGTCTTGGGTCTTCGGCGCCTCAGGCTGAAAGAAGGGTTTCCTTCTGTTTGCACTAGAAAAAACGTTGTAGTCAAAAGTAAACTCAATATCTACGTCAGCAGGTGCCCCTGGAGGCAAAGCATCGAAGGGAGCGGCATTGTCTACAGCTTTCATCATTGCTAGATCAGCAGAAGCTAGACCGGTGCTCTTTTGCATACGCAACTTCGACACGGCCCCATCGTGGTGCACCTTAAAGACTGTCTCTTATACACATCTCCGAGCCCACGAGACCGTACTAGATCTCGTATGC
>CAJXZK010000009.1 GCA_913063055.1 uncultured bacterium | reverse complement strand
TCAAGCCAAAGATACTTTTGCTGGCTGGAATATCATTTCTTTGACTGTTGATCCCTATGAAGAAGAGCTAGCCAAAGAAGACCGCACCGTTCACTGGTGCTCCACACAAATAAACTTCACGGCACAAAAGCCCTAACAGAAAGACTTCAGCTAGGGCTGAAGAATGGCTCCAGAGAACAAGACTTGACCGGTGCCACTATCGGCAATAGACATTAGAAATGGTCGGTTAACAATCATATCGACTGCTGGCGCTTGAGCACCAGGTGCTGCTCCGAAACTCATTCCTGCCATCGTAGCAGCAGCCACTTCTGTACCACTTTCGTCAACAGTAAGCTTAGCAGCGTGTTTGATAAACGAGACTTGCAAATTAGGAGTAATCAAAGACAAGTCGCAAGTTGGGCTAAAGAGATCGCGCATTCCCAATTGAGATAAAGCGGCATTGAGATTGCAGTCAAAGGCTATTTCCATACGTGGTAGCTTGAGATTGATTTTAGTTGGAGAATATGTAATCGCAGTTGAAAGCGGATTCTTTATGTACTCAATACAATGTCCAAATGAACGCCCAAGCTTAGGCAGAACTATTTGCATAAAGTATGGCGATTGCTTGTAAGGCAACTTGATTATCTGAGCATTCTCATCTTCTTTGTAGCCGAAAATATCAGTCACATTCATCATCATGACATTCTTAGAACCAGAGCCCACAAGATAGAAGGGCTCTTCTCTCGTTAGCTCAGCCTTGAACTTCGTCTGCCACTGGGCAAAGAAGTAAATGGCATTGGTAATGGCAAAAGCAGACATAGGCGAAAACTCACCAGGGTCGACTATTTTGGTTATTTTGCCGTTGGTGGCATTTTCTGCCCAAAAGTTTATTTGCTCGACAGATTCGGGAGAAGCAAAATCGACCCCATAGAGAGAGGCTGAGTAAGACTCTACAGCACTATTGACGAAGTCTTCGTGGCAGCGCACCCCTTGGCCGAACCAGAGAGCAGAGGCAATTGAAACTTCGTGGTCAGGTTTGCTCATGACCAGATAATTGAGCAACTGTCTATTCCAGGGATTTATTTCACTGGGCTTAGGTAACAGCAAAGTATTGGCAAACTCCGAATAAGTATTACCGCTAGCTCCGTTGTAGAGCATGCATGCTGTTAGAAAAATACTGGTTGGAGAAATAATGACATTTGCACTCGGGCTAGCCATAGCCAGAGTTTTGAGCACGTTAAGTCCAAATTGGTTATTGGAAGTAACTATGTGCTTCCAGTAGTCTTTGTCGCTGGGAAGTAAAGTAGTCTGCATAGACTGATAATGCAATTGCCTTTCATAGCAAAGAGTAGATAGCTGACACTATCAGATTTACCCGCTAAATCAAAGATATGAACACTATTGCCAGTAATTTAGAACTACTAGTTGTGTTTAGAACTCAACACCAGGCTTTTTGCCATTGTCGAGACCCAGATGGGAAACATCTGGATTTAGACTGGTCATAGGCCGTCTAGTTTGATTGAGATTGGGTTCGCTCGCGCCATTTGCACTATTAGGATTTAACACTTGCTGAGCGGTATTGGCTATTTCTGAAGCACTTTCAAACAGACCGCGCTTACTTGGCATAGCATCTCTAGTTTGTGGGCGCAGACCACCATAGCGAGGAGTGGCTTGTTGACCAGGAAGAGCCGATAGGCCATTGCCACCGACTTCAGCACTGTCGATAACATTGCCAAACGAATCTACTGCTACATTGCCAGAAGGCACACTAGCAGAAGGATTAGCCTCGGCATAGCTAGGGATGATGCCATTGCTGGCAGCCACTGGGGCTACAACCTGGGCCGAAGTGGAAAGCTCGGCCTGAGGCAGACCAATAAATTGACCACACTCAATACAGAACTTGCCTTTTCCAGCTAGCTTTGTGCAATTTGGACATAGCCTTGAAGCACCGTTATTTGTGCTACCAGGACTGGCAGAATTAGCAGAGTTACTAGCGACAGGAGCCGAACTAGCAGCCACAGGAGCACCCTGTGAACCCATCGGGTAACCATTAGTGTATCCAGGACCAACACCAGTTTGGTCGAAACCAGTGGCAGCGGCTTGAGCAGCCATTGCCGCCATATCGCCTAGCTCAGGCGCTGGCATATTGCCGGCCGGTCTTGAAGGGAAGGGCAAGCTACCAGCAGGCGTAGCAAACGACGGCGCTGCCGCACCAGGCACTGGTGCGCCCTCTGGATAATCTGGACTACTTTGTTTTCTGGCACTGACGTTATGCAGCAAGTGCAACTTGGCAATTTCTTCAATACCACGCAGGTCACACATGAAAGGCTTAGTTTCGCCAAACTCTGGGTCACCAGCTGGTGACAGATAGACCAGAGCGTGGTGTTTTTCCATCCGTTTAATAGAGTCTGTGTCGACCCGAGCAACTACCTGTTGGCTGTGAATTCTGTTCCAACTTGTCGGGAAGATACCGAATCCATTAGCCTGGAAGTGGTCAGCAATACCAGGGACAACTACAGCATGCTTACCAATTTCTTCAGAGAAGAACTTAGCTGTAGTTTCATCAGCGTTGTGCAAACATACACGCACTGCGCTGTTGGAGAAAATCGTCTTCAATTCTGGAGCAACACCCTGGCCACCACCGCTGGTGATCTGGGAGATGTTCTGCAAGATGATTGTCAAACCGCCGTTGGCACCACGAACAATAGCTGACAGTCTGCCGGCCAAATCGATATTCAAAGTTTGATATTCATCGAAGAACGCAAACAATGGCAGTACTGATTTTGTACCGTATCTAGTGTGCAAGGCTTGTTGCAACTGGTGCACAAAACAAGCCGCTAGAGATTCAGCGTCAGGTCCTAAGGAAGCAGGAGCACCGAAGATCAGTACAGTAGGCTCGTGCATACTGGTCTTAAGATCTACGTTCGATTTCTCTGTGCATTTGAGAATAGCTTGGTTCTTGAACATGCGCAGACGACCGCGCACACCTTGAATGTTTTTGTCCCAATCACTGTCTGTACGAATAATTGAAGAGAGCCGCTGAGTCAATTCACCGAGTTCACCAGCATTGATATTTGGATCAGCTTTCAGCTTACGCAAAGACTCAACGATATTGCGACGGTTGTTGACCAGTTTCATCAATCCGTAGGGATTGCATGGCAGTGGGTCGAGTTGAGAAGGTTGACCATTCTCATCTTCACCCATAACTTGCACGCCGCCCCATTTAAGCAGCTGTGTCAAGCCTTCGATATAGCCCAAATCGCGCTCTGCCCAGTGCTGCTCTTCCGGTGGAAGAGAGTTGATATCTTGCACAATCGATGTAGCAAAAGTTACCGCATCTTGATCGAGGGGATTCCAGTTAATCGACTCGCTATCTAGAGGGTTGAAATAAAGGGTACGGAAACCAGCATGCTGAGCTTCAGGCAATACAGTGTATTTGAAACCTTCACGGCGTTCATCTAAGTTAGGGTCATTTGCTTTAGCTTCTAGAGCAATAATGACGCAAGGCTTAGCAAGCAAGGCCTTAATTACAGCCCGCATCAAGGTTGTTTTACCTGAACCTGACGGAGCTACGATGAACATGTTTTTGTTTGGCAGGCGTCCCATGGGGATTGTCACTGGCAAGTGTGTGCGAGCGAGGAATCCAAAGGGAATTACAACACCGTCAACTTCTGACCAGGTCGAGTTAGGATTTTTCTTGCCCAGACGACCGTGACGTCTGCCGTTTGGTGGACAGACATAGGAGCGCTCATAATCGCGCGGAGTCATCAAACCAGATGGTGGGTTAAAGGTTCTGATTGTCTGCCAAGGGAACAATCTTTTCTTGTGGGCAGCGGCAATGATCAAGGCCAGTAGCACAAGGGTTGGCATCAAAATAGCTATCGATGTAGCATCGAGGAAGCCTTTGCCCTTTCTTGGAGCAAAGGTCTGACGAGTTTGGTCGATATGACCAGGCTGGCCCTCTAGGCGAAGATTCTTGCCTTGAGTGAGCATGCCGGTGGTGGGCACCCGCCCAGTGGCAGGCATCGGAATACTAGGCGCTTGCGAACCAACCGGTACGGCACCAGACTGCACTAAAGGACTAGAAGGCGCTTGCTGATAGCCCTGCTGCGCTGGCTGCGGATAACCGACGGCAGGAGCCTGTTGATAGGGAGCGGGAGCACCAGTAGCATACGTCTGCGGCGCTGGCTGAGCCTGATAAGGCTGCATGCCCGGCTGTATACCTGGTTGCATGCCTTGCTGAATAGCAGCTTCTGAACCCGCCACTGGATAAGATTGAGGATAGGCTGGCTGCGCTTGAAGACTGCCGTCGTTAGGGCCAATCGCCCCCTGCATTTGCATGCGACGCTCAAATTCTTTAACAGAGACCTGCTCGCCAGTGTCAGTGTCGCGGAATGACTGAATCACTCCTCGCTCGTTCATTTGCGCTTTCCAGGTCATATTTGCGCCTTCCAATTCATCTAGCTAATCCTGCGTCTCTTTTCAGTTTATAAAACACTGATTCTATACTCACTCATTTATACCGTTTTAACAAGTAGTTGCGCAACAAAACAGGCTCCAGTTCTGGGAAGACTACGAAAAGTCTCTGTTTTATCGGCAGGTTTTTCGTATTTCTACCCCTCAGAAATACCGGCAATTTTCAAACTTCCGTCCGCTTCCTTCTTCACTAAATAAACAAACTTCACTGGTCTTGGTTTGGGCGGTTCACCAGGAAGCTGCAATTGCTGCTCACCCTGAACAACTATCTCAATTGAACCATCTGCTTGGTTCTGGCGAGCAGAAACCATTTTTTGATTCCAGGTACTGGTCATACCCGAACTAGCAATCGTGGCGGCCATCTCATCGGTCCAAATATTCTTTTTGTAACTATCAGCACACTGTGCAGTCATCATACTGATGGCACTCTGCTGAGAGTTAGCAGCCGAGCTGGCATTGAAATCCCAAGCCAGCGGGAGAAAAGCTTCAACATAGGCCTGCGCCTTAAATGGCTCGACCAGACCAGCCGGTGGCGGAGGAGGTGCACCATTTTGCTGAGTGGCGTAGCGTGGATCTGAACCAGGTGGTGCGGCAATACCAGTAACATCAGGATTTGTCTCAGCCCTAGTGCGCACCCGTCCGCCCCTACCGGCAGGAGCAGGCGTTGGTGAAAGTATCAATGTAATGAAAACGCCCGCCATAGCACCAGCTACAGCGACCATAATCAATGTCATTTTGTACTTCTCACCAGCTTGATAATCAAACATATATTTGTATCAGCCCGCATTGAGCAAATCAGGAGTGAAGGTCTCAGGAGTGTAACCTTGGCCAAGCAAGTGGCAGGCCCAACGCGCATCACCAGCACAGAGCTCAATCATCTTGGAACGCATTGGTTGATCGGTGTTGGGCTCGGTTGTGGCCACCCAGTACATAAACCTTGGCACAACCAGTTTAACCACTCCGCGAGAAAGCTTGTGATAAATCAGAAAGGCATCTGAATACTCTCTGTTCTTTCTGGTCAAATGAGCAATAGCACCCATCTCCTGAGGAGTTAGACCGCAGGCTTCACGAATCAATTCGAAGTTAGAAGGGTCATTACCGAGGATGATTTTGATAGCACTGTTGGTGGCAAGATTTCGCGCCCGATCATCGCGTAAAAGGTCGCCCAACTCCTGGGAAATGCCGATAAACAGTAGACCTAAGTGTCGGCTGGTACGCGAAGCATCTTCAACAAGAGTCTTACCGCCCTCGTAGCGCAGTAGTCTCCACAATTCGTCTATGCAAAAGACAAAGCGTGAAGGCTTACCTAAAGCTACTTGTTCGGCCTTATGTTGAGCAGCTCTTCGCAAGACATAGTCGGAGACAAAGAGAGTAACAACAGCTTCTAGCGTTTTGTCATGGGCCAAATCAGAAGTATCAAATACCATCAATTGAGTATCGAGTGGAATAGATGTGGGGCCATCAAAGAGCTTACCGAAAATGGCGCCTTTGCAATAAAGGCTGAGACGGTTAGCCAGATCTTCGCAGGTATCACCGCGCTTGCTCTTGGTGTGTTTGACAGACTCTTCTTGCAACCAGTTAACTAGGTCAGACTCAATTGGAATGCGACCCATTTCGGCGCAAGACTTATAGATTGCTTGAATGCCTTGCATCAAAATCGGCTTCTCATCTTTATTTAGAGCCTGCTCACCGCGCTCTCCCAGCATGACTGAGTGGAAGTTGAGAATTTTGATGATGTGAGATTCTGGGGGGCTAGCTGGATCAACCGGCTTACCATCAGGACCTTGGTAGGGCAAGTCATAAAGGTTAATACACACCTGACCATCGGGTCCAAGCTTAATATAGGCGCAGTCATCGTACACTTCAGTAAGCATGCGATAAGAGCCAGATCGGTCAATGATAACGGTCTTGGCACCAGACAAAGTTTTCATCTGAATGATCTGCTGAGCGACCATAGATTTACCTTCACCCGGTTGACCGAAGACGATACAGAGGGCGTTTGGTAGTTTTTCATCATAGGGATTAAGGAAAACCGGCTCTAGTGTTTCTTTGGAAAAACCTAGCCAGTCGCCGTACTCTGAACCCAGCTTGGCATGAACAAAGGGAAACGAATTGCGCACTGTCGGTGTTCGCACTGCTTTGCCGCGGCGAGCAACGTCAATACCCAAGCCAGGCAAGCTGCCAATGAAAAGTGAGCGCTGCTCATGGTGACCAATAACAAATCGAGCACCGCGACACTGTGAAGCGGCAGAACGCACAAACTCAGTCGAGCGGTTTAGCTCCTCAAGGCTATCGGCAAAGAGCGTGAAATAAATGGCGTAGTTGAAAACTTCCATATTGGTTGTGTACAACTCTGAACCAATAGTGGCAGCTTCTTGTGCTTTCTCAGCTTCTTCTTGGTTCGGAGCTGAACGCTGTCCCATTACGCCCTGGTAGGTGTTGGCAGAGGCTTGCGCTTGCTTCTGTTGTAACTTCTTGCGGAAGAGCTCTTTATCTAACTTGTGAGCATAAATATTGAGACGCCACTCACAGTTAAGGCGCAGCAATGGCTGCAACCATAGCGGCCCGGTACGCTCAGGTAGCCGGTTCATATAGAGGGTGCGAATATAACGACCGGCAATTTCTTTCTCGGTCGGGTCAGCATTAGGATCCGTGGCTTCAATATAATCGGTCATGTCTGAAATCTTGCAGAAATCAGGAGAGCTGAAGTCATAACAAGATTCAACCAATTGCTGCCTTACAGTAGCTGGTTCCATGTCAGGGAAGACACGACGCACGGCTGGCGGCAAGGGCTGCGTTTGGGGCCGAATTGGAGAGGGCAAGTGCTCCTCGGCCATTTCAGCTTGCTTGGGATTGAGCTCACGGTAGAGCATACGGAAATACTCTATGGCCGAAACTGGTCGACCAGCCATACCACAGGCACCAAGCTGACTAACATAGCCATTGGCGCGCTGCACTAATGTAGTGACATTCTTGAAATGGCTACCGACAGACTGCCTGGCGGCCTGACTTGTAAGAGCGTCCATCACTGATTTAACAGCAGTATCAATCATACTCTGCTTAGGTGGCTTCTCTTTAGGCGGCCGATAGCAGAACGTGACATAGAACTTTAACTCAGGCACAAAGTTTCGCGATAGAAGCGACGCCTGATCATTCTCGACCACTTTAGCCACATAGCGCAAAAATGGGTCTTCATTAACTTCAACTGGGTGGCGCTGGAAATACTCACGCTTAGAAATATTATGGCAAACCACGGTGAGCTGAGCTGATGTATCGATACCGTTGAGAAAACCGGTAAAGTGGTTCATGAGAGAGACCAAACGCATCTCATCAAAACCAGAAACGTGCACCCCGTCTAACTCAAAGACACAACGGTAAGTGCCATCTTTTAAGACAAGAATACCCTGACCCGATGCATCATCGTGGAAGAGGTCCCACAAAGGCAAAATACCGGCAGCAGAACCATGGGGTCTAGGCACAGCCAAACCAGGAATACGTCCGAGAATCTCTGCAGAAATCGGCGTTTCCTTCTCTTTGCCACGCTTCATAAAGCCCAGCAAACTATTTTCTTTGGAGTAGGACCGATTTATCGAGGTGACCATTAACGAACGAGAGCTCCTTTATTCAACAAATTCTGGAAGCTTTTCATCTACCAGAAATCTAGTTGTATTTGGATCAGGCCCTGGTATCAAGACTTTAGACCCGGTGTAAAAATTGAGCAGAGTCTCCCAATACGAAGCTGAGTGATTAAGAGTGACCAGACAATAAAATGGGCCGACCAATCCAAAAAATAAGCAAATCCAGAGTTTAATGTCTTGCCCAGCAAGGTTGATCGGCATCATCCATGAATAAAGCTGGGTAGAAAGCACCAGACTTCCCAAGATGGCAATCAGCTGGTCATAACGCAAGCCGAATAACTTGGGAGAATCTTCTAAATTTAGGGGAGTGATATCGTCCATGTTTACATTCTACTTGTAGATTTGGCTCTAGGCCGGGTTAACTGGTTGAGCGCAGTTGAAAACTATTCCTACGATATGCGGTGGAAGCCTTACAGTACTTTTATTCCCATAAAGCGCAAACTCCTTCATCTTGGCTACGAGTTCAGTGGGTAAACCCGCCGATGAATCTACTTTCTCATAGCATTTTATGGCACCGTCAAATTCACCCGAAAGGCGCAAAATCTCACCTATAACATAATTATAGCGGCTGCGATTGCCAGCCCAGCTAGGGTCAGCCAGAGCTGCCGCCAATTCATTCTTAGCCAGGGTGAGAAACTTAGAGCCATCCACTCCCTCTTCCATAGCGCACCAATAGCCATTTAATGCCAATACGGCGCGATCAAGGGTGTGCACATTATGCTTACGCCCAGAGGCTACAGCATGGGCAAATTTCTTCGCCGGCTCAGTAGGCGGCGAGTCTGGCACGACCTGCGGCAGATAGAAGTGCTCTTTGAATGATGACAACCACCAGGTGTAAATACAATTGGGACACATGGCAAGAAGACTAGAGCGCAATTCAGGATCGGGCAGTATGCGATGGAGGTCACTTTCAATCGGCGTCGTTAAATCGATAGCTGGCAATCTCGCCACTTCGTAGGTGGCGAAAATAGTTTGGCATTCAGGACATACCACGGTCAGGTGGCGTAATTTGAAGAACTTCATAGCTTTTTATTATCAGCCGCACCGGGCGGCGAGTCTTGTTGTAGATGTAAGTATATTTGCAGTCACAAGTATAGGCCTAAGGCCCTGGCGCGTCATTTTAATGCGCCAGAGACTATCTATATTAGCTTAGCCGTTACCGTTGTTGAAACCATCTTGACCAAACATACGTTCCATCATGCGCTTGACCAAACGATCTTTTGGCACAGGCGATTGGTCGTATCTTGCCACTTGTCCAACAGCGTTGCGAACAGGCACTGGTCTAGGCACAAACCGTGGATCTTGACGAACGGAGTCGACATAATCCTTGGTCAGGTAAGGATCGCCGTAGGTTTGTGGATCTTGTCTGTGTGCTTCAACAATGGCCCTAGCAGTATAGACAGAGCCGTAGTCTATATTGTTAGCTTGCCATCTAGGATCGGCGTCCATCATCGATTGAACAACTTGCACGTCACTGGTCGATACATTAGAAGCACCGACAGCACTGGCAGCGACAGCCACAGCTGGCATCGAGCTAGGGTTCTGTGAATAGGCTTGTACAGCAGTTTCTAGCATCTGGTACTTACCAGGGTCAGAATCATCTTTGGAAGGGTCAAAGATCTGTTTCCAATCCATACCATTGGCTCTGAGATCAGCAACAACTTGCTTGACCAAATTCTGCGAGCCACCAAACTGACTGACTGCGCTGGCAACAGCCGATTGAGCAGCGCCACCGTAGTCAACAACTTGACCAGAGACAGACTGTTCAATATCAATAGAGACATTTTCGGCAGGCAAGCTACCACTGCCACCACTATTGCCACCATCAACTCTACCGATCTGGATTTGGCCAGCAGATGAGCCAACCGAGCCACCAGGCAACTTGACCGAGCCCAGATTGCCAAGATTGCTGCCACCTTGATTGCTTGGTGGTTGTATACGGGAGTTAACCGTAATTGGACCGCCTTGCATAGTCGGTAGATTGTTAGGCAGAGGAATAGCATTAGGATTGATGCTGCCAGCACCAGCTGATGGACCATCAAGGAATAGGTCAACGTCAGCCGTTCCGCCACCACCTGTGTATCCGCCGCCACCACCAGACATAGTGACACCACCGAGCACTGGAGGGGCAACGTTGCCACCACCACCGCCGCTGCCACCACCACCACCGATGTTGACGCCGCCAAGATTCATGTTGCCGCCGCCACCGCCGCCGCCTCCTCCACCGAAGGAGCGCTGCAAGTTGGCCATAACAACGTTGCCGCCTCTCAACGAATTGTAGGCACCGACATAATCTTCAGGTCTGGCGTTAGCACCGACCATAGAAGCCACTTGGTCAACAGTATTGAAGTCACGGCATACAGATACATTATTATCATCCACGATACCAGCCTGGGCCAGGGCGCCCAAAGTCTGCACAACTTCAGCAGGCATAGCTTGTGCACGGTTACCGTACCAGGCATCTTGTACCAGACCGTTTGTACCCTCAGGAATTTCGGCAGCAGCTCTAGCTTGCATATAATCAGCGCCACCACGGATGGTCGCACCACGCAGCCATGGCTGAGCTTTGAGCACGCTTTGGTTAGCAGCTACGGCTCTGTTACAAGGAGTGATCGGCAGACCGCTTTGGATCAGAGCTTCAGTGGCAGGACCCATTCTCCAGCTCCATCCTGATTCAGGTGAATCAGTGCTAGTCATGATGTGAGCAGCCCAAGCTTGCTGGTCTTCACTCATCGGGCCATATCTGTTGACCAAGTGCTCAGTGTAAGCGTTGCCTTCTTCACCGTTAATATAAGCTTGTGAACCAAGAGCAGCATGCTTAGCCATAGAACGAGCGAAGCTCTGCTTAGCAGCAGCAGTTTGCGTCCATGAACTACCGTTATACGCCAAGATACCAGCAGCAGCTCTCTGCATCATACCTTTTGGCTTGTGCTCGCCAGCATCAATAGATGACTGTCTGGCCGCGTCATAAGCTTCAGCGTCAGTGCTCATCAATTCGCCATAAGCACCGGCCATGATTTGCATACCTTTCTGCTCATCAGAAGCACCTTCTCCGGTACGGATGTGCATCAGGTGGCCCTGGTTGTCATAGACGTTCTCAGGCTTACCACTACGCGACACACCAAGAGTTGCACCTTGTGCCAATCTGATTGCAGCTGCAGCAACCCGGTAAGGAACGTGTCTGTAACCAGCTTGCATATAGCCATCGAACATAGAGGCTTTCTGACCAGGAGCATTGGGCAGACTTGGTTGAGCAGCAGGACCACCTTGGGGTGTTCCACCACCGCCTCCGCCGCCACTACCATCATCACCATCACCGCCGTCACCACCAGCGAAGCTAGCAGTCTGAGCGCCATTGACAGGTGGAGCACCACCAGTACCACCAGCAGTGGTTGTGAACTGTGTTGGCGTAGCAACAGGTGGAGTAACTCCTCTGTTAGCACCAGGAGTGACATTGACGGTGCCAGTGTTGACAGTAGCGCCAGGCTGACCAGAAACAGGAGGAATTACTCGACCAGTCACTGTGCCAGTTGTATTGACGCCATCAACTTTGCCGTTGTTAGCGCTGTTAGCAGAATTGACTGTGCCCATTGGTCTGATGGCATTAGCAGCTACAGCGCCTGCGGCGCCAGCAACAGCGGCCTCTTCTACCAACTCAGCATTGACTAGCGAATTGCCAGCATTGGCTACCGGTGGTGTGGTGTTAGCCGATTGCATGTTAGGAGCAACAACACCAGGCTGGCCAGTTACTGGAGTAGTTCCAGCTGGATTTGCCGTAGTACCCACGACCTTACCATTAACATCGGTTGTCACTTGACCAGGAGGAGTGACACCAGCATTTTTAAGAGCTTGGGTAGCAGCAACAGTGGCAGCAGCTGCGGTGGCAGCGGTGGCTACAGTAGAAGCCGTATTCGGCTTGTTATTGAAAGTACCTTCTTTGGCATTGGCGACAACAGGGGCACCAGGATCAGCGGGGTTGAGTACTTCTTCACCAGCGACAATCGCTGTAGTTGGGTCGGTACCTTTACCAGTGGCAACACTGCCAGTGACAGCGGCCAATTGAGAAGAGTTGATTGGAGGAATTACCGACTTATCGCCAGCTGCAGTGACAGGATTCGCCCCTGGTTTAGGCACAACATTGGTTTCACCTTTAGCCGCATCAAGCGGTTTACCAGTGCCGCCCTTACCAGCATCAACAGTGGTCTTGACGGATCCATCGGCATTGAGGTTAGACCCAGGCGCACCAGGGGTACCACTGCCAGCCATCTTCAGACCAGGCACCACAGATGAAGCCACAGCCTTACTGGCGTCATCGCCTTGGCCAGTAACTTCTACTTCATCGCCAGCAGCCTTCAAAGTAGCTCCAAGACCAGCGCCAACGGCCGCACCCTTGGCTATGTCAGCAGGGTTGATGCCTGATGCCAGGTCTTTACCCTTGGCAGTTGCATCTGTTGCCTTACCGTCAGCTTTCGGATCGACAATTTTGCCAGTGACAGTAGCTTGATCTTTAACGACTTCGCCAGCTTTACCAGAGGCAGCGGGAGGAGCGGTAACTCCAGCCTTAATAGGTTGACCTTTTGCATCGAGCAACTCTTTGCCATTCTTATCGGTCAAGTTACCGGCAGCATTAACTAGACTACCAGCAGCAGCGGCGGCGGCTTTAGCAGCATCAGCAGTACTCAAATCTTTGCTAGCTTGCTCACCCATACCATTATTAGCATTGGCGGCTGCAGCATCTTTGTTAGCGGCATTAAGACCGGCATTCGTCCCCAGAGCGGCCATACCAGCGCCCACAACGCCAGCGCCAATAGCGACACCAGCACCAGTCTTAGCAGCACTAGCCAAGGCATCGGCAGTTCCACTTGCAGGAGTTACTGGTTTAGAACCAGGAGGAACCACACCAGCATCGGTGCCAGGAGCACTCTTGTCTGAAGCTTTGTTAGCAGCGTCGGCAGGATTGAGCGGCTTACCGTCAGGACCCAAGCCAGTTCCCTTACCATCTTTTGGACCTTTTGGACCTTCTGGCGGCTTAATTGGTTTACCATCGGGACCAAGACCACCAGTTCCAGGACCCTTACCTTTACCACCCGGTCCATCAACTTTGCCAGTAGCAGCAGCGCCACGAATATCTTTCAACAGTCCAGGATTGGCAACATCATTAGACAAGCCATTAAGTTCAACACCTTGAGATTTAGGTGCGCCCTTGGCTCCAGCATAACCGAAGTTACCTACGGCATTGGCAAAGTGCTTAGCCCGATCGCCGAGCATTCCACCCAAAGCTTTACCACCTGAAAGCAATCCACCGGTGATCAAACCAGCAGAAATAAAGTCAGACATTGGCGAAATTTGCGCCCGAGCTAAGAACGAAGGCACCTGAATCATCAGCTGCAATACGCCCACGGCCATGACAATTTTGCCCCATGGGTTGAAGTCAGATAAGACCACAATCACCATGATCTTAAGCATGCCAACCCAGACGAATGTCCACAAGCTCACTTCAACAAATGAGCGGACAAAGCCAGAGCAGACATTTTCGGTATCAGGCAAGGCAAAGAAGACCAAGAACAGTGGAGCAAACATATATTGAGCAGTGAGCAAAGCGGTCTGAATCGCTTTGAGCACAAGAATATAGATAAGCTCAGCAATGAGAATGCCGCCCAATACTAGATAGATAATCAAGCCAACGAAGGCAACCAGGGTACCTACTGTTCCTAAAACAATACCGCCAGCGCCACCACCGAGAATGCCACCTAATACCTGACCAGCTACGGGAGCTGTGGCATTAGCCAACAAACCAGCACCAGCAACCAAACCACCTTTCACCGCTGCAGCCATAGCCGCATCAAGCATGGCGACCTGGTCGGCCGAGTTAAAGTAAAGGGCCTTGATCATCTCGTTGGTGATCTGAATTTCAAAAGCGTAAATTGTAGGCCAAGCAAGCAGCAGACCAGCAGTGAAGATCAAACGACCAACAGCACCCATCATGTTGCCACTGCCGCGGATGGCAGCATCAGCCCAGTACTTCCAAATACATAGAATGAAGAGCAAGAGCAAAAGGTCTACAGCGATGCCGTACATGATGTCGGCACCTTGACGAACATAAGGCGAAATATCATCAACAGCTGCACCCTGACCACCAGGAGTAGTGCTGAGACCGTTGACGGCGATATTGGGGTTAAGCACGAAGATGCGCAAGAAGCCAGTCAAGAACTGCACAGCGTCGGCTACCCAACCATTGATAAATTCACTTAACCACTTACCGATCAGCTGACCGATGTTGGCGAAGAAGTTAGAGATGATGTCATCTCCCCAGAATGCACTCAAACCTTGGTAGGTGTCGTTATAAGCACCAAAATCGGGCCACAACTGTTGCTCGACGTTTTGAGCCACAGCCTCGGTGTTCTGCTCGGCCTGTTGTGTCACCAAATTGGTTTGGCCAGGAGCATCATAAATATTCTGCGCGGTTGCCTGTGTTTGACTAGCACCTTGGCTGGGGTCGCCAGCATTAGGGCTTACAAAGTCGTCACCAGGCGAAGGAACCGAAGTTTGCGCCACAGCAGCAATTGAAAATGCAAAAGGCGCTACGAGCATGAAAACTGCTACCAGCGCGATTAATTGCTTGTGAAAGCGATATTTGAGGTTAGTTAAGGTGTTTCCGTTATCCACTGTTGACTGCTTGCAGAAGAAAGAAAGGTAATTCAGACCAAATACACTCTGGTGAGCGTATCTCTTAAGCAACACTGTAGTGCCAATATAAAATCCTGTCAGTGTGGTTATTCCCATTCTGCGGGCAAAACAGCCATCTTTTAATGTCCTGTTAAGCCTTTTGGCAACATTTCTCATGCGCTCAGATTCGAACATAATTCACCACCAACAAAAGAAAAAAGGAATGAAATAATTTCCTGACAATACTTTAAGCTTGCTTAGATGCTTTTGGGAGCACGGTCTTTCCCATCCTAGAGGGAAAATCTTGCGAAATTTATGTGCCACTCAAGGGCAATTCGAGGGCAACTAGATGGCACTTCGAGGGCAATTCGAAGGCATTTAATGTAGTGCGCGCTGTTTGATTTTTATTTTCCATTGAGCGAAACGCTGCTGTTTGCCAGAAATTCTCAAAATAGGCGCGCTGGCCACTTGCCGCACACCCTGCTTGGCAGGTAGGAACCGGTGCACTACCGGCACAAAATATTGGCTAAGCTGGCGCAAATTTTGCTTAAGATTGGACCGATGCCCAGTTACTTTTGCCTGCCGCGCAGAGCGGAAGAATAGAAGTATCAGCACCATGGGAACGACCAAGCGCCACTCAGTCAAAATAGCCCAGAGAACAGTGGCTACATGAAGGCAAACGCCTGGCCAATCGACCTGCGCCAGATGGGCTGCAGCTGAGGCATTGCCGTATGGGGAGGATTGCCAATCACCGACAAAATCGCTGTACTTGTATTGATTAACACTCCAAGGAAGCCAATTTGCGGACGCTAGCGACTGTTGATCGATTGCTGACTGCATTGGGCGAGCAGATTCGCTAAGACAAAAGACCGTGGCAACGGGGGCAATCATGATTAAACAAAGTGCAACGCGTACCAACTGCCGGTCAAAAAAGTGTTTTGTCAGGTATGAGATTTGGCCTTTGCGTCCTCTACGGAAGGCCCCAGAGCCGCCGCGGGAAGTAAAACCAAGTTGAAAGGCAATGCGGCGTCGGATAAATCTGAGTGACTGTTGAACCTTAGACATTTGCAAGAGGGCGAAAATTCCACATGCAAAAATAGTTGTAGCGACTTGGAGAATTGACCAACAGTCATGCAAACGGATGACTGGTTCACTCCAATAACAGTTAGTTCCTTGATAGGTTTCATTGTAAGAAGCAAAATCAGGCCAAAGCTGCTGCTCGACATTCTGGGCAACAGCTTCTCTATTCTGCTCGGCCTGTTCAGTGACAAGATTTACGCTCTTGGCTTTGCTTGGGACGAATTTCGCCTGTTCAGGGATGGGCTTAACAGCGGGCTCAGGAGCAGTAACCCGCACTTCTCTGCAGGAAAAATCTGCCAACAGCAATATCACTGGGACAGCCACAACGCATAGATACGCCCCAGCAATAAGGACACCGACCACAACTTGAAATAGTCGCATGCCAGATTTAGACTTCTGATTCGCCGGTAGTTGGGCAGAGTAAGGCACGAGAAATTTAGCGCGATTAGACATACTGCCACCACCATGGAAAAAGAAAAAGAGGAACGGCAAACTCGATTTGAAAACTTGAGCTGAAACCAAGAGCTATCCTCGACTCTAATTTACTGCGCTAGGAAGGTTTTGACAGCACGGTCTTCCCCATCCTTGACGCCGGAAATTAAAAGAATTCGCCAAGTTCACGCATTTCGAACAGGCAAGGCATATAGACCGAATATCCAGTCACAGTCGCCATATAAAATTGCTATGGATGTTCTTTGAGGCAATTCCAAACTTGACTCATTTTTGCTAGGAAAATGAGTCAAGTTTGGAACAGCGAACATGAGTAGTTTGAGCGAACCTGAGTAATTTGAGCAACCGTTCCACTACCAGTTTTTCACTGTTATCTAGGTTAGCCAGCGAGAATTACCCCGCCATTGCCGCCAGGCGCGCCGACTGAACAAAAGGATCACGGTGGGTCGCGCGTTCGCTGAGTTTATCTTCAATTTCTTCTTCCATGCAGGACGGCTAAAGAGTAAGCGGCGGTAGCTATCCAGCGCGAAGAGGGCAGGTAAACCAAATATACCTCTCCAGTGAGACATAAAGTCACCTATCCATTTCGCAACTAGCTGCCAAATATAGGCGAAAAAATTGGAGACGATGTCATCACCACCAAATGAGCTCAAGCCTTCATAGGTGTCGTTATATGCACCAAATTCAGGCCAAAACTGTTGCTCGATATTTTGAGCCACAGCCTCGCTATTTTGTTCGGCTTGCTGGGTCACCAAGTTTGTCGCAACCGGAGGTCCAATGACGGTATCAAAGGCCGGTTGAGGCAAGGGCGCATCAATCTCTTCAACAGGAGCTTCAGTTGGCGATCTCTCCACTGAACGTGAACCGCCACAAAGTGCAAACTTTATTCCAAGGCGCAACCCGTCAAAGGAGAACACAAGAAAGCAAAACAGAAAAGCTATTGCCAGCATGCGAATCAATTCTTTCTCGTTGCTGAAATAGACCGCAGAGGGTCGGCCATAGCAAATATGTTTTTTCGATTTCGCCACAGCTGCAGAAAATCGCCTCGTTCTATAAATCATGACGCACCGCCAACTTTGCCAGTCAGTAAGATCTCTTTGGCCACAAGTGAACCTTCCCTCAGCCAAAAGCCGATTGGAGCGGCAGAAGCGTGAATGAAGTTTTGGATAATATCGTCACCGCCAAAATGGTCTGGGGCAGAATAATCATTGCCGCACGGGAAATAATCAGGGAAGAACATATTACCTATATTCTGCGCGACGGGCTCTGCGCCCAGCATTGACTGCTGACGACACAAGCTGGTCGAGCCCTCGCTATATTTTGGCAACACGACGTTAACAGTGTAATTTTCACGGGGATAAAACGACGAGCAAGAAGATGCCAGAGAAGGCGAAGATAGCCAAAGTGTTATCGCATTCTCGCGATAACCTAAGCTTTTATTGCAGACCCAAGTGCCCCTGGCGAAATACTGAGATGGTGGCGAGATAGCAGCATCCAATACAGAAAAGAACATCAGGGCCGGAAAAAAGAGTAAGACGACAGGCACGGCAGCGATAAAAGGACTAATGGCCACAAAGCGAAAAAAATAAGATAATAAGGTTTCGGCTTTGAAATGCTCTGTATTCCAATTCTCGCGGGGCTCACTAGTTCCGAAAAAGTCTCCTAATCGCGCACAAGCAGCAGAAAAAACTCTAGATCGATAAATCATGACGCACCGCCTATGGCAAAAAGAAAAATGGAAATATTTCCAGTCTCTACTTTAAGCCCCTAGAGCCAATCTAGGACCACGGTATTCCCTATCCTTGGCGCCCAGAGCATACTAGTTTTTGAAAATTCCCGAATTTAGATCTGTAAATGCCTTTTCCAAAACTGTCCGATTTTCAGCCAAAAATCGGACAGAGCTAAAGCCGCAAAAGCTAAAGCTAAACCTAAAGCCGCGAAAGCCAAAGCCAAAGCAAAAGAGCCAGACTAAGTCTGGCTCTTTTAAGATTTTCAATTGAATTTTCGGTTGTATCTTTCGTTGTGTTTTGTGCCGGTTCTTGAATCTTTCGATTAAAGACCGCCGCCCAAACCACCCATGTTGTTGATGGCGAATGTTCCGAGCAAGTGAACTGCGGTTGGTCCGCCGAACCCGATGCCTAAACCTTTAGCTACGTTCATAGCCGATTCACCACCATCTCTCTGACCGAAGGCAATCTTCATGCCAGCTAGTGAGGATGGAATTGTGGACATTGCAGTGACCACACGCGAAATATCTCTTGCACAGTCATATCCGTAGTCGGCCAACTGACCAACTTCGTTTGATTGACCATAACGTGGGTCTACAGGTGCACCTACCAAACCTTGCGCATGAGCGGCTTGGTCATAGACTCCGAATGCTAGCAATACCAATTGAGGAGCCAGAAGGAATCCCAAGCGGCTTGCAACTTTGAAGGAGTGCGATGCAGAAACTTTTTTTGCGAAGGATTTGACTTTGTTCATGATAGAAAGACCTCAGGTAACGTGTAGCGGTAGTTTGTTTGTCAGACTGAAAACTTTGTTTGGCTCTCGGATTTGTCCGGTGCGCTCGTCTGGCTTATGGGACAACAATAAAGCTTTCCCGCGCCCTTGAATATGTGGTAATTCCCATGGAAGACGGAGAATTTGCTAATTTTTCAAAGTTTTTTTTGAAAAAAACGGCCTGATTTCAAAAATAAAAAGGGCCTGACTAAGTCAGACCCTTTCTTTGAATATTGATGCAGTGCGTATCTCGAATCTGTAGATTAAAGACCGCCGCCTAGACCACCCATGTTGTTGATGGCGAATGTTCCGAGCAAGTGAACTGCGGTTGGTCCGCCGAACCCGATGCCTAGACCTTTGGCTACGTTCATTGCAGATTCACCACCATCTCTCTGACCGAAGGCAATCTTCATGCCTGCTAGTGAAGATGGAACAGTTGATAGTGCAGTAACAACGCGTGAGATGTCTCTTGCACAGTCATAACCGTAGTCTGCCAATTGGCCTACTTCATTTGATTGACCGTATCTTGGGTCAACTGGTGCACCAACCAAACCTTGCGCATGAGCGGCTTGGTCATAAACTCCGAAAGCTAACAGTACCAGTTGGGGAGCCAGAAGGAATCCCAAGCGACTTGCAACTTTGAAAGAGTGTGATGCGGAAACTTTTTTAGCGAGGGATGCAACTTTGTTCATGATGTAAGAAACCTCTGGGTATCGTGGAAGCTTTGTGGAGCGGGTGTCAGTCTGAAGCTTTGACCTAGCTTGCGTCCGGCTTATGGAGTAACAATAAAACTTTCCCAGGCCCTTGGATATGTGGTAATTCCCATGGAAAGCGTTGAATTTGCTCATTTTTCGGCTTTTTCATGGTGTTATTACGAAGTCAAGAGATCGCCAGAGGCTAACTCCACAGCCAAGACCCCAGCCCTGTGTGGCTCTTGAGGATTCATAGCGATTTTCTAGCAATTCAAAATTCTTTCTTGCTGCCATTGCATCTACAGGAATGCCTCTGTAGGAGTGGCTTCTGTAGAAATGACTTATGCAGCAAGCGCTTCTATATAGATAGTCAAAACTAAGCGGCAGTCACACGGCACCATCAATATAGATAGCAAAAGAATAAGAGCTGGACTTACGCCCAGCTCTTATTCTCAATATCTAAGTGATTCAGTCTTGGAGCATTCGTCAGACTAGTGTCGAATGATCTTGCCTCCGACAGTGGCTGATGTACTGTAGACACCACCGGCACTTGTTGGAGCTGTTGAACCAGGTGTGTAACCGGAACTGTAGCTCTGAATTGGATTAGCATGAGCAACACGAGATTGTGGGTACACAGGCCGTCTCAAACGAGCGGTGCCATTTTGCGAACGGCTCAAAGATCTTGGAGCAGAAGCCGATTTGATTGCCTTAGGTTGAGCGGCCTGGGCCACTGGTGCCATGGCATTAGGTGATGCAGTTAATGGCATTTGCTGAGCTTGTGGTTTACCGAAAGCATTGTTCCAGGCGGCTGGAACTAGTTGAGCCATAACATTTGGTTGCTGAACAGGTGCAGCGTGTACGGGGGCTGGAGGTCTCTTAAGGTTGGCGAGAGGTCCGAGCATTGATGAAGCGCTTGGAGTTGAACCAGCTCGTACAGTTGGCTGTGCTGGTGGAATGTAGGCTGAATGCGGATAGCGTGGTTCTTCGATTTTGTAATAGTTCACTGGAAACTTGAATCTCGCACCATCAGCGTGAGCTGCGGGCTGAGAGATGGCAGTTGTTGCTACCAATGCGATGAGTGAAAGAAAAATCTTGAATTTCATTGCCTTGTCTCCAAACAAAAAAGAAAATTAGAAGCGGAATGCGTTACGTGTACCGAAACCAGTCATCATCAAACCGGCAGCACCAAGACCATAGAGGCTGCTTGGGCGTCTTATCATTGAACCTACCATTGCTCCAGCTCCGAATGTAGCCAGCGCGCCAACGGCGGATCCCATACCAGGGTAACGAGTGCTGCGTCTTACAGGTGGATTCGCAGGAGGCGCTGTAAGTGTTTGAGTTTGAGTTACGTTACCGTAGGCGGTCATGGGTGAATTTTGATCTTGACCAGGCATAATCCAGTCAGATGTTCCAGTGTTACCAGGTACTTCTTGCCCACCCATACTTGATTGAAAATTAGGTTGGCCCTGAGACATATTACCTAGATTCATGTTACCGGGGTTCATGTTGCCTTGATTCATTCCATTTTGATTCATACCGTTTTGATTCATCATGGAATTTTGATTATTGAAATTGTTCATTCCAGCATCGTTAGCGCCAGCGGGGCTACCACTCATTGCTGAGTTCTGACCATACGAGTTGGAGTTGTTAGCACTTTCTTGACGAGCTTGAGCTTGAGCTTGCGACATCTTTTGGGCTACAGCTGGGTCTAGAGGCACAACTTCGGGAGGAAGGAATGAATCTGTCTCAGCTTGCAGGCTGTACTGGGCCATCGCTGGCAGTGATACGGACTGACCAAATAGGCAAGAGAAAAGGGCCATGCTCAGTGCCATTTTGGCGATTCTGTTGTTAGGGGCGTTTCTCATGATTTTCAGGTCCGTTGTCCGATGGGTGCCAGTTGCTTAGGTGAACTGCTTTGTAGATACATATTACGAAACGCTTAACTAGAAAGGAATCGGGGGGATTCCCATAGCCATGGGAAAATCCCCCCGAAGGGTTTTATCTAATTTTTCCCCGTCAGCCCAGTACCAAGGGCGTTTCAAGACTTTCGGGTGAGATGCAGCCTGAATTTGCTTTGCAAATCATTCTGGATCTTTATTAGAAGTTGGTGATTACTCCAGTTGGAAGCTGACGTTGGCCAGTCTTCTGAGCAGTGACGTTGCCTGGGGAGAACTGGGTGTAAGGCAGACCGAAGTCAGTCGTCTTGCTGCTGTACATAGGTATGCGTCTCATACCTTGACCGAATTCATAAGACTGATTGGCTTCAAGAGCAGCAATTGGATTGTTTCTGGTGTTCGACAAACCAAAATCTTGGATGCTCGAACCAGTAGGGATAATCGCCCCACCAGCTTGGAAGCGCTGTCCACCACCGAGGTCGATCGAACCAGACCGCAGACCATTACCAGTAGGCACGCCTGTCACAGCACCCCAACCGGCCCATGGACCCATTCGAGTGACGTTGTCTTGTGAACCATCGCCACCAAAGCCACCGATCATCGAGTTACGTCCTCTGTAACCCCATTGGCTGGTTTCTTGGCCACCGCGCCGTTGATACGGTATGGATGTGTTGTATCCACCAGTACCGGCAAATCCACCACTGGGCATAATGTTGACTTCTTGCGAAGCATTGATGGAACCCATAGGAGCAGTCAATGAACCAGGGTCAGTTCCGGGAGTGGATGGAGATGATGGCACAATGCCAGTCAAGGATGGTCCAAGGACCCCAGGAGGAGAGACGATGGCTGGACTAATTCCCAGCGGGATACCAGAGAAGCTGTTGTCGATTTGGTTAGCAGGAATTGCAGGAACCCAAGGCATAAGCTCTGGAGAAGAGAGCATACCGGGATTGACACCGACTGGAGTGGGGCCATCACCAATTGCTGGTGGAGCGCCTTCGATTGGAGCCTGGAAAGGAAGACCAGCAGGCTGACCAATAACTAGTGGTGTGCGCAATGTAGTCACAGGGCTGAATGGCGCTGGAGTACCTTGAGGTGGGCTACCAGGATAAGGTCCTGCGCTAGCGGCATAGGAGGCGAGTGATGTGGTTGCACTCAATGTGATGGCAGAGATCACAGCTGGGATGAACTTACGATTAAACATTGTCTGGCCTCCTGAAGCCTTTTAGAAATAGTTTGTTGGACTGAATTGCTGTTTTGCGCGGGAGCATTAATAGGGACTGATAGTCATTTGGGAGCGTTGATTGTCTCGGAAAAGTGTTCGGTTACCATGCAGGTCTTGGGTGGTTTGACCTCGGTATTCTCCCCGTTGCCTTGGTCCGTCTTGCGAGAATTGCGGACACATCTTGAGGTCGGGCTTTTGGGAGAGCTTCTGGCCAAAATCATTGAGGGCTGAACTACTAGGCCGGACACAGTTTGGGTTACCAAAATCGAATGACCGTTGACCTCCCCATCTCTGTGTTGGAGCACTTCCAACCATTCCACCTTGAGGACAAATGTCTACTACCGACACTGGAGCTTGTAGACCGTAGCCACCACTAGAACCATTAATGGAGCTGGAGTCATAGCCCTGTGTTGAGGGCGGTGGAGTGAGGTAAGGCATTACCCATGCATTTACCTCGGATTTGTCGCCAGCCATAGTCAATGGAACAAAGGCGGCAGTTGGTGGGCTGAAGGGAGCGCCGCAATCACCAGGGGTAACTGCTGGAGGGCAGAAACCATCACCGATAGGTGGTGGAGCTCCCTCTTGAGCGGGCACCCAGGCTGGGCTGTTCGGAGTACCGTATGTGAGCGGGCTTCTCAGGGTTTGGATCATGTCAGATTCACCGTAGGCGAATGCTGCACCGGTAGACCCGGTAGCTGAGAACAGTGGGCAAGAGAAAAGTGCGCCAGCCAAAAGAGCGGTTGAAATTGCTTTTGCTATTCTCGGTGCCGATTGGTTGTTCACGAACTTCTCTCCAGGGCCTTTAAATTGGCATATCACTACCTTATAGATTCGGCAGGCGCTTGTCTTGCGCGTAATTACGTACTACCCCCCGGTTTCTCCCATGATTTCGCTCTCTTTTTACCGCCGAAAGCCCCGAAACCCAAGCCTATTGATGAATACACCGTAAAAAAATATTTTTGAAAGAATTTCTGTGCCCGGCCTTTGGACCATGCACCGGGAAACTTGGACCCTGGACCATGCACCGGGAAACTTGGACCCTGGACCATGCACCGTGGACCCAGAAGCTTGAACCGAGAACCGAAGCCCCCGGTTCCCAGGAAATTGACACCGAGAACCTACCTATATAAATAGTTGGCCCGAGCGTTCCCCAAATCGCGTCCGATAAAACGCCTACATCCTTATATACGCAATTTCGCCAGAAATTAATCAAAGCGATCAGTTGGAATTAATCAAACCCCACCAGCAAATTGCTCGCTCAAACCAGGCAAACACCACCTCGTTTAACTTATGTCACCACTGACAGTATCAGCCGAACGCACCACCCATACACCATTAGCGGTGCTTTCAAGAGGTAAGTGGTGCCTGCACCATTGGCAATGGCAAATTTACTTTTACAAAATCACGGTTTATCGGTATAGTAGGTTTCAAGAAAGGGGTATAAGTGTGAGCATTCATAAAAAAAATACTGCCGATAATTTAGATTTCTCGCCAAATCAAGGTGAACATGAGGATGCTGTTGCCGTTGACGGCTTAGAACACATCTTTAAATGGGCATCAGAGACGGTGTCAGATCCACAAGATGAAAGAGTGCGCCAAGCAAGAGACAGGCGCGTTCGTCATCAGGTTCTTGACGTTGTTCAAAAATATAGAGAACAGCGCGTTGTTACTAAGAGCCAAGATGAAGTTGCCTATTTGCAAAGAAGAGTTATCGCTCTGCTTTCAAAGATGCAAGAACTGACAGAAGAGAACGCAGCGGTAAAACAAATTATGGTTAGCCAGTTCTGGGCTATCCAAAGAATTCCCGTTCTAGAAGAACAAGTGCGCGTGCTTAAGGTAGTTGAATACGAAAAAGAAGCTGCTGTTAAAGAACGCCGCTATTTGATGGACGCTCTGGCTAAAATCAAAGTAGAACGCGATTACTTAGAAGACATTCTCGTTACTTGTGAAGATGAGAACACTCGCTTGTCGAGCATCCTCAACAGCACAAGAGCAGAACTGGCTGAAGTAAAAGCGCGCAAATGGTGGCATAGTTTCGTTCCTAAAAGCTTCCTCAAAAAAGGCTAAGAACGCTACTTAGAAACATTCTAGAAAAGAGGAGAAATTGCTAGTCAATTTCTCCTCTTTAGTCTTTAAGATTAGCCACTAAGACTAGCAACTGAAGTCAACCATTAGGTTTAACCGCTTCGATTAACAGCCCTAAATTAGCCTTCAACCACTTCTCGCCCAGCGGCCTTGCGGATCTTGCCTTCAAAGCCTCGTTCGGTCGGTTGATAATACTTACGCCCGGCTAATTCATTAGGCAGGCACTGCATGGTATCAGCCTTGCCACCAGCAAAATCATGAGCGTACTGGTACCCCTTAGAATATCCAATTTCTTTCATCAACTTAGTCGGTGCATTACGCAAGTGCAAAGGCACGGGATGCTGCACCGTATTCAGTGCATCTTGAGCCGCTTCGTTATAGGCTTTATACAAGGCATTTGACTTAGGTGCCAGGGCCATATAAGCAACACATTGAGCCAGGGCCAATTTGCCCTCGGGCACGCCAATAAATTCCACAGCTTGCATGGCTGCCACTGCCTGAGTCAGAGCTTGCGGTGCAGCCAAACCAATATCTTCTGAAGCAAAGCGCACCAGGCGCCGCGCCACATACATCGGCTCTTCACCAGCTTCCATCATGCGCGCTAGCCAGTAAATACTGGCGTTTACGTCAGAATTGCGAATCGACTTGTGTAGAGCCGAAATCAAATTGAAATGGTTCTCACCATCTTTGTCATATTTGAGCACGGCCTGCTGCACAGCAGAGCGAATTTCTTTCTCGCTTATCTCTTTTTGACCGCGCCTATGAGCGAGGTTAGCAGCCATCTCAAGAGAGTTAAGAGCAGTGCGAGCATCACCCGATGAATAGGCAGCAATCAGCTTGAGTGTGTCGTCTGATGCCGTCAACTCGAGTTCGCCTAAACCTCTCTCATTGTCGACCAATGCAGTCTGCATGATCTTCAAAAGTGCTGGTAAATCAAGCTCATCCATGACAAAGACTTTCAGCCTTGAGAGCAAAGCTGAATTGATTTCAAAAGATGGATTTTCAGTGGTGGCACCAACTAAGCAAATGACACCAGTTTCGACATAAGGCAAAAAAGCATCTTGCTGAGCTTTGTTAAAACGGTGAATTTCATCCACAAACATAATTGTGCGACGACCTTCAAGGTTCATGAAAGCCTCAGCCTCGGCCATCACACCCTTAATTTCTTTCATGCCCGAGGCGACAGCAGAAAAAGCAATCCACTTGCTATCGGTCTCGCGGGCAATGATGCGAGCCAAGGTAGTTTTACCAACGCCGGGCGGCCCCCAGAGAATGAAAGAACTCAAAGTATTGCCAGAGAGCATTGTGCGCAGCACACCGCCTTCTGCCAAAAGTTTTTCTTGACCGTAATATTCGTCTAATTCCCTGGGGCGCATGCGCTCGGCCAGGGGCGGTCGGTTCTTTTGAGCTTGCATTCTATTTTTGAGCTTGCATTCTATTGCTGCTTAATTGCCCATAAACATAAAGAAGGTAGAGGGCACAAGAGTTCCAAGGAACAACAGGATCATTGTCCACACAACTATATGCTTAAAATTCTTACGCAAAAAATGCTTGGCGTGAAAATTCTTGAATGAAAGGCCCATGGCTATCTCTATGGTTTGGAATGACAAGATATTACCATCATCTGGCCAAAAGAATAAAAGCGCCCACGGGAGGTTGTCCGTAAGCGCCCCTATCCTGATGTGCGACCGAGTAAAACTATCTAAATCTAAACCTAAACCTGAAAGTAACCATGACCAAGCCAGCGCCAGCCAGCATGCCGAATCGCTTATCCCTGCCTAATTTGTCCTACCTAACTCCATCATTCCACAAGTCAAGAGATTCGAAAAGTACTATCAGATGAAATTCTTGATTTTTCCTTCCTAATATTGAGCAAAGCCCTGTAAGCTTCATAATTAGACTGATCAAATGCAGGAATGAGTGGGAGGTTTTTGATGAGACAGATGGGCATACGCCTTGGGCAGGTAGCAAGTAGTGCTGCCGCAGCTGTCGCCATTACTTCTCTTGGCACCCAGTCAGCCCTTGGTAAACTGCCATCAACCTTTTCTGACCCCTCCGCCGAAGAGGGCGCAAAGAGTGCAGGTCTACCCAGCAGTAATCTTTTTACTGTGCGCACAACTACGGCTGAAAAGATGCAGGCCATGAGCAATGTCAGCCTGCTCAATGAACGAATCAGCCAGATACAAGAGCACTCTACCGGCCTTCCTAATCTCGATCAAAGCAAACTGTCACCGCAAAAACGCGAAATGTTTGAACGCGCCATGGCCGCCAGCCAAAGTCGCAAATTAGCAGCTCTTTTGAACCAAAGAGGAACTTGCCTGGCCCTGATTGGCGAGCGCACCAAAGCCATCAGCGACTTAGACGAGGCAGTTATTTCAGACAAGAGTTACGCTCCAGCCTTCAATAACCGTGCCTGGATGATGGCACAAGCCGGCAACCTTGATGCCGCTATGGTGGACGTTAACAAGGCCATAGAACTCTCACCCGAAATGGCCGAAGCCTACGACACTCGAGGCACTATTTACATGGCCTTGAAGCAATACGAGCCAGCGATGAAAGACTTCAATAGTTCAATTCAAAACCGCGAAGACTACGCCGAAGCTTACTACCACCGGGCCCTCTTGCATAAGCTCAATGGCAACACCAGTCAATCTGCCGCCGACGAGAAGCGCGCTATCGAGCTTGGTTATCCTGTTCAAGGGCAATAGGAATTACTTCTCTAGTGCTTCAACTAACGGCTCGGACAAACCGTCGGAGCGATAACCCTTAGCGCTCATGACTGAAGCTTGATGCAGAGCTTTTAGTGCTTTACCCTTATCGCCTAGTCGCAATTGCTTAAGGCCAATGGCCAGATAGTAAGTTGCTTTATCGTAGTGGTCGCTTTTGTATTTCAGCAGCTGTTCATCGCTGATCTCATCGCGCAGATACATATTCAGTTGCTTAAGCCACAAAAGGGGCTCCTTTTCAGAAGTCATAGAACTATACTTAGAGCTTTTTTCAAATGCCTTTTTCATCATAGGCTCCACTTCTGCCTGCCGTTTGTTGACGAGCAGCAAGTGATGGCACATCAGATAATCCGAAGAATCATATCGCTCCACACCCGCATTACCAGTGAGAAGATCCGGGCTCAGCTTAGCTATTGCCTGTTCATAATTGCCCTTTGCCAGGTCAACTTTAGCCCTAACTGTAACCGCCTTTTTTATAGAGGCCGTAATGAAATCAGAAAACCTATCACCATAGGAATAGTGATCATCATCAACCTTCTCACCCGAGGCTAAGGTAATTACACAGCGAGGGATTGAGTTAACCGAAAAGCGTTCAGTCAGGTTCTTAGTAGCCGGTATAGAGCTAAGAGCCTCATTAGTCAAATCTACGCGCACCGGTACGAAATTGTTATTGATCTCTGATATTACAGTCGGTGCCCTAAACACTGTGCGCTCTCTCTTTTTGCAAGGAGGGCACCAGTCAGCAGTAAACTCGTACATTACTAAGTCTTTTTTGATAGCGCCTGGTTTCTGCGACATCTGCTCAAATTGTATCGGTGTAATCCAGGCCACGCAATTATCGCTCGGGGCTTCACACTGGGTTAACTTGGCATAGACACGAAAACACAATAACCAGCTGACCAGAACGATAAACCAAATCGGAATAGTCAGTGTATTGATTCTGCCTTTGCTGCCATGGCTAGTGCCGTTATCTTTACTCTGAGCCATAAGAAAACTCCCGACAAGACAGAGCAAAAGCAGCAATTAAAATAAAGAAGGCAATGTTGGAGACAAAAATGGCAAGCTCATAAATATCAAAGGCAGAAGCTGTAGACATGGCAAGCAAATCAATCGAGGTCGGCATGAAGTCTCCGAACCACTCGTTGATAAATAGACATATTGTCTTTAGCAACTCAAGAAAAGCATTCGTAGATTGCTCAACCTGCGAATATATACTGCCAACACCAGCACAGCCCATCAAAATAAACACAGTCACTATGGCAATTAGGGGTGGTGCACTATGCAGGAAAATCACAAGCGAGCTCCAGCTAGCCGCATTTAAAACAATGGTTGCCACAGTAAGAAGGCTGATATCAATTGCAGTGATTCCATAGCAAAAACCAACCAAATAAACTAGCAAAAGAGCACCGAGCATAAGAATACTGGTTCCCACCACAGCAGCTAAATACCGGGTCAAGACATAGCAAAAGCGCGTCACTGGCCTGGTAAAAAGCAATGACAACGAATCAGCCTCAGCAACAAGCTTCCCTCCAGCAGGGCCGTCACTGATAAACATATAGGCGAAAAGTAAATAAACAACTGACTGCAAGAAATAGTGATGAATGCCACCGGCGATCAGCTTTTGCAGTTCCTCCGTCAAAGGTGGATGGGGAAATGACATCGTAAGCACTAGACCGAAACTAGGCGCAGTCATGAGAAGAAGCGGAATTACCCAATAGCGTGGGTCAGCGAACTTGACATAAAGCGTATAAGCAAAAACGGCCGGATTGAAAAGAGTACTATTCATCTGGAAGTTTAGAACCTCCATTTGCATCAAGGTTTGCTCCGGAGTTTGGATCTGGAGCATTTAAGAAGAGCTCTACCAGCTCTCGTTTTTCAAAATTAGACTTGTAAACCCTCAAACCACTGGAAGACAAACTGGCAATTATATCGGCGGCTTTCTCGTTGCCCGAAACAGTAAATTTCGCAGTTTCGTCCGATGCTTCGATTAAGGGACAACCAGAGGTCTCAGCTATAGCTGCTAATACCGGCCCAGCGTCTATATCACAGGCCAACCAACTGACGATGAGTATCTGCCGCACCTGAGAAAGCGCAGCAACGTCAGCCACTTCCTCTATTTTTCCCTTACGAATAAAAGCTATGCGGTCACAGACTTTTTCCACCTCATGGAGATGGTGAGAATTGAGCACGATGGTCATGCCCTCTTCTTTGCACTTTAGAAGTAGTTTGCGAATCAAGATAAAACCGAGCGGATCCATCCCCGATGTCGGTTCATCCAAGAAAAATATGCGCGGATGGCCAATCAATGCTTGGGCCATGCCAAGGCGCTGCAGCATGCCCCGAGACATCTCCTTGACCTTGCGTCGCTTAATATCAACGTCAAGCTCAACCAGTGCCAAGACCCTCTTGATCTCAGCTTCTCGTTCCATAGTTGGTCGCCCAGACATCCAATGATGATAAGCCAGAAATTGCCGGATAGTCATCCAACGGTTGTAGCAAGGACGCTCAGGCAAGAAACCAATCTGGGGCTTCACATCAAGATCAAATGGCGACATACCATCAATTTTTATAGAACCGGCTGTTGGATGGGTCAGGGCCAATAAGCAGCCAAAAATGGTTGTTTTCCCAGCCCCGTTTGGCCCAATTAGACCAAAGACCTCACCTTCTTGTACGTCAAAGCAGGCATTGTCGACAGCCTTTACTTTTCCCTGGCGGTAAGTCTTAGTAAGATTTTCTACTGCTATTAAAGGCAATTAGCACTTGCTCGTGAGGAGATACTTCTTGGGCTTCCTGCAAATTGGCTTCCGTTTAGCTAGCTTCCTGCTATCAGTCTGCCCGGCTTGGTACAGACCGAAACTAGGCAAATATATAAGGAAGAAAGCAGGGGAAGAAACGAGAGCGAAAATACTAGATTTGCCATTCTCTAATGATCTGACGACAGAGCCCAAGGGGTTCAACAGCAAAAGCAACCAGCCTTTCGAAGCGGATGGCTTGTGGCAGCAGAGTTTTTATCAAGTCGTTAATGAGCCCAATTTTCTCGGCTGAGCCATAGCCATCTTTGAGATGAGCCAAAGTGATATGGGGCAAATATTGCTCGTAGCTAAAGGGATAACCAGTGGCACTTATGCTCTGCTTCTGCCCCTCGCTTATATCGCTAAAGCTCTGTGGATCAGCTGAGGAGCGCAGCGCCTTTGGTAACCAAAGATTTGCCACATCAGTATGCAATTGCCTAAGCTCAGGGCTGAGAGAGAAGTTTAGAAAAACAATCTTGGTGGCCCAGACGCTGACATCGACAACCTTCATGGGCTGGCGTAGAAATTGGCCTCGAGCTGTAGACTCTAGCGCCTGAAAATCTAACTCTTGCAGCAAATCAATGGCAGTCTGCTGATCTTCAAAACTAGCTTGCATTAAACTCAAATGAGCAATAGAGTTCGAAGTGTTCAAGGCGAAAGCAAATTCGACTCCAATACTTTCGCACTCGCTGAGCAGAGAAGAAATGGCCTGACAATCTCTATCACTGGGTACTAGGGCTAGGCCAACACCTACTGACAAGACAATCTCCCCAAAGACGAACTAGAAGAAGCAGCAATAATTGCAATTCAAAAAAAATTGCACCTCACCATAACATAAATGCCCACCGAAGAATTAATACAAGACAAACATGAGCAGCACTAACGATCGAAAACAAGGCGAGAGAGCTGGTACAAAAGCCGACATAGCAACAGAAGTTGTCCGCCTGCAACAAATAATCGTCAGTGCCTGCCACCAAGAGTTTCCCAAACAAACAGCAGGGCACAATGATTTTGATGCGCGCACTTTGCAGCAAAAGCTCAAAATTCATACTGAAAATTACTCCGAACTTGTCACAGTAGTCGATATAAAGCTCAGCAAAATCATTCTGGCGGCCGCGAGAGAGGCGCTACCACAATCTTACTCAGAAGAAGAATTGCCAACTGAGCCAAGCACAACAGACCTACTCTGGCAGATAGATCCCTTAGACGGCACTGACGAATTTGCTCAGGGCCTAAGCCATTTCTGCGGCGTATCAGCCGCTCTGCTGAGCAGAAAAGACAACGGTAGCTATCAAGCCATAGCAGGAATTATCTACATCCCAGCACAAGAACTACTTCTATCTGCCGACCTGACAAATTCGACTTTAGTAATCAAAGAAAATGGAATCGATATAACGAGCAGAGTAAAAGAAAACCATGGAACAAACAAAGTAGAGCCCTCAATCTTGCGCGGCTATCAAAGAGCCATCGACGGCAACCAAGAAGTTGAGAGCTACTACCAAACGCTCGCCCAGCGGCTAAATCTCAAAGCCGAGACGATTAGCTGTGGCGGGGCAGCCCACGGTTTTGCCGCTCTGGTATTAGGCGAAATCAACGTATTGTGTTTCAACTATGACTATTCAAAAGAATGGGACGTCTCAGCAGCGCAACCGATTATTGAGGCCTTGGGCGGATTCGTTTGCGACCTGACAGGCCAAGAAATTGGCTATAACAAAAACAATAAAGCACAAGACCACTTCAATCGCCAGGGCTTTATTGCCTCAATAGTTTTTTCGAAAGAACAAATTCTGCCGGAAGATGCGGCTGCACTTTTACTGCGTCGCCTAGACTAGATACTTCTAGTTGCTCGTCTTTATTCATCCTCTGGCCCTGGCAAGCGCTCTTCATCAGGTTCAACATCTTCAGCGTAGAACTCTTCTTCATCTTCTTGATCAAGAATCGATACTTCTTTGATTTCACCATCATCATATTGGCCAGCATCTTCAGCCACCATTGCCAGCGCCTCACCACTTCGATTAGCCGAGGCGGCATCCGACGCATCCGTATCGGCTCCTGAATCATCGACAGGCTCCATACCGGTCAGAATTGGCTTAGCCTTAGGCTTGTTCTTCAAGTCCTGCATGAAGGTAAACAGCTCCAGAGCTAGCTTTTTAGGAATACCTTCACAGGCTTCTATTTCTTCTAAAGTGGCTGACTTGATTTGTTCAAAAGAACCAAAGTGATCTATTAGTTTCTTGCGACGCTTGGCACCAAGCCCTTTCAAGACATCTAGTTGGGAGGCAATGACGCGCTTAGCTCGCAGTTTGCGGTGGAAAGTGACAGCAAATCGGTGCGCTTCATCGCGCACGGCTTGCAATAGATGCAGGGCCTCAGACCGCCTTGGTATGTACACCGGCATCGAGCGATTGGGGAAGTAGACTTCTTCTTGCTTCTTGGCTAATCCAACAATAGAAAATTCGTGATCGCCTATTTTAAGACCACCTAATTCAAGGGCAGTGAGCGCTTCCATCGCAGCACCTAATTGTCCTTTGCCACCATCGATAATAATCAAATCAGGAAAAGGCTTTTGCTCACGAATTAGCCTGGCGTAGCGCCTACCCACAGCTTCTTTCATTGAAGCAAAGTCATTGGGTTCGCCTTCTACGCTCTGTATTTTGAACATACGATATTCAGTCTTTTTCGGTTTGGCGGCTTCAAAAGAAACCATACTGGCGACGTTATCCGTACCCGAAATATTTGATATATCAAAGCACTCAATGCGGTTGGGCAGCCTGTCTATGCCTAGCCCTTCTTTTAGGGCAGTAAGGGTGCGCTCAACTTTGGCATCAAGTTGAGTGACACGATTAACCTCCTGGCCAAGAGCGTGTTCAGCGTTCTTAATGGCCATATCAACCAGATCGTTTTTGCCACCGCGCTGGGGCACCAAAAGCTTCACGGCAAGCTCAGCCTTACCACTAACAAATTCGCGCAGCACATCCATGTCGCTCAGTTCATGTTGCAACAAAATCGTTTGTGGAATAGCAACGTCTTCGCAAGCTGTGTAGTACTGGTCAACAAAGGCCTGATAGGCTTCGTCCCAAGATGTCTTCTCGAGCAGGGGAATGGCAAAGGTCTCGGAAGCAATCAGTTTGCCTTCGCGCACTTTCATCAAACAAACAGACATCATCTTTTCGGTATGGGCTTCAGCGACAATATCGTGGCTAACTTTATTGCTCTGGAAAAATACCTGTTGCTTTTCAATTACTGACCGCAATGCCACCAGGCGGTCACGAATTTTACCGGCCTGTTCAAACTCAAGGTTGTCTGAAGCCTTCTCCATATCGGCTTTGAGCTGGTCGATAACTTCAGTCTGGCGACCGGCCAAAAACATCTCTACTTGTTTGACCATGCGATCATACGGCTCGGGCTCAACCTTCTTTTGACAGGGCGCTAAGCACAGACCAATATGAAAGTTCATGCATGGTCTATCTTTGAAGAGCGGCGTTTTCCGCTGCCGCATAGGAAAAACACGCCTTAAGATGCGCATGGTTTCCCACATTTGACCAGCTTCAACATAAGGCCCAAATACTTTAGCTCGCGGATTGTCTTTCTTGAAGCGCACCGGGTCGCGAATCATCACCAAACGAGGAAAGGCCACGTCATAGGTAATGGCTAGCCAAGGATAGCGTCTGTCATCTTTAAGCGAAACGTTATAGCGTGGTAGCTTCTGCCTAATCAGATTGGCTTCAAGTAAGAGCGCTTCTTTCTCTGAGTTAGTGAGAATAGTTTCAATGGTGGCGACCTTAGGTATCATCACCGCTAGTTTCGGCCGCTCTCGCCAAGAAATATCAGCCCAATAAGAACGCACCCGTGAGCGCAGACTCAAAGCCTTGCCAATATAAAGAATGTCGCCAAGCTCGTCTTTGAATATATAGCAACCAGGGCTATCAGGCAGCCCAGCGAGCTGCTTCACCAGATGCTCAGAGGGAGAGTATGCTTTCATCTTCTAATTTTTGACTGATTTCGAGCGTATTTGCCAAGTTTTTTTCCAGATTCTTTTTGGCCGAAGAACTTGAGCCCGACATCAAGTTTGGTATGGCCTTTTGCAGGGCCTCTGAAATATTTTCTACGCCTATTACTTCCATGCCTTTAGGTATATTGCTCAAAGGCAGCGAAGCCTGGGGCACAAGAGCTTTCTTAAAACCAAGACGCGAAGCTTCTTTCAGCCTTTGACCAAGATTCAAAACTGGTCTTATTTCTCCCGTGAGGCCAACTTCGCCAACGGCCACCAGACCTGGATCAATAGAGCGATCTAAAAACGAAGTAGCGACAGCCAGCGCAATTCCAAGGTCGCCAGCCGGGTCGCTAAAATCAAGGCCACCAACAATATTGACATAGACATCAAGGCGGGCAAGGTGGAGCCCAGCGCGCTTTTCTAGCACGGCAACCAGTTGCAACAGGCGGTTATAGTCCCAGCCGTTCACCACTCGCCTGGGCGAGGGATTCGGTGTAGAGACAGTCAGAGCTTGCACTTCAAGCAAGAGGCTGCGACTGCCTTCGCCCCCAGCAATAACGGCTGTTCCCGAAGGAGCTTGCTTCTGTCCGACCTTAGAGAGGCGATCGCCTAAAAACAGAGCGCTAGGATTATCAACTTCAGACAAGCCTTCTTCGGACATTGAAAATATGGCAAGCTCAGCCGTTGATCCAAATCTATTTTTTACTGCCCGTAAAATTCTTAGCTGCCGGGTACGATCGCCTTCAAACTGAAGAACCACATCAACCATGTGCTCTAAAACACGGGGTCCAGCAATGGTGCCTTCTTTGGTGACGTGACCGACCAAAATAGTAGCGATATTTTTGCGCTTAGCAGCATGGATGAGAAGCTGAGTTCCTTCTCTTACCTGACTAACAGAACCCGCAGCACTGGCAATTTCGGGGTGATAGACCGATTGAATACTATCCACCACACATACGGCCGAATCACTGGCTAACATCATTTCAGCGGCATTTACGACGTTCTGCTCAGCGGCCACCAAGACATTGTCGGAAGTGACACCCAAACGTCCCGCCCTAAGACTTACCTGGGCCGCAGACTCTTCACCAGTGATGTAAAGAATCTGGTGATTGCGAGAAAGATTTTTTGCCACCTGCATAAGCAATGTAGATTTGCCCACACCGGGATCTCCAGCAATGAGAATGACCGAACCAGGCATGAGGCCGCCGCCTAAAACTTCATCTAGGCCTGCCATACCGGTCTCACGCCGACCAGATTCATCGGTATCGATTTGTGAGAGTGGCAAGGCTTTGTTAGCCTGAGCGGAAGAATTGCCACCAGCGCCATTGGAGCCAGCGGCAGCAGTAACAGCCGAAAGTCTTGCAGCAAAACCTTTTTTAGCGCTCTCGTCTTCAGGCGCCAGCTCTTCTACAAACGAATTCCAATTGCCACATTCAGTACAGCGCCCCATCGAGCGCGAGCTCTGAAAGCCGCATTGCTGGCAAACCCAGCGCGATTTTCCCTTAGCCATGCCAAACTAATCCCTCATTCTAAGCCAACATTTTAACGCTATTCAATGGCGTCTACTCTATACTGGCTGCTTGTTCGCCAAGACCTTAAAAGTTAGTGGAGGAATAGAGCATGTCAAGCGTTCTTATCGCCAACCTGAGCACCGCACTTCTCGTTGTTGCCGCTCAGACCACCCTGTTGACAAGCGCCGGCGACCTCTCTCCCAAAATGGTTCCACTACAAAAATATGGCGGCGACCCTCACGGTCCAGATCCACACGGCGACGATCCATCAGACGAGCAGCATGATCCAGGTCTTCCGGCCAACCAAGATCGCAGTAAAGGTAAGGCGCCCAAAGACGTCTATGGCGGCCAGTATCCTAACGACCAGGCACCCTATTAGCTAATAACATGGTATTTCAATCACCCGGACCCATACTCTGCCAGCTAGGCCCGCTCACCGTGCGCTGGTATGGGGTGATGATTGCTGCGGGTTTTATGCTTGCCGTTTTTGCCTCAGTAAAAATGTGCAAGGCGCGCGGCCTTGATGGCGACAAGCTGATCAATCTATCTCTAATCTGCTTCATCGCTGGAGTCTTGGGAGCCCGGCTTTACTATGCCGCCCTCAATCCCAGTTACTTTCTCATTCATCCAGGTGAGATTCTGGCAACATGGAAAGGCGGCCTATCTATTCATGGTGGCCTTATTGGTGGCATCATTGCCGCTTACATATATCTCAAAAGAGAAAAACTTCCTCTGCTTGCATATGCCGACACTCTTGCGGCTTCCATTCCCTTGGCCCAAGCCGTGGGACGCTGGGGCAATTTTTTCAATTCCGAAGCCTTTGGCCATCCGGTTGACGACAATTTTTTCCTTAAACTGTTTATTCCGGTTGATTCAAGACCGATGGAGTACCGCACTTTCAATTACTTCCACCCGACATTTCTCTACGAAAGTATTTGGAATCTTGGCCTCTTTTTCTTGCTTTATTTTGGTATCGCTCCCAAAGCTAATAAATATCCTGGAATGACAAGCTGTGCCTACCTTGCTGGTTATTCGCTAGGTCGCGTATTGATCGAGCCACTGCGGGTTGACAGCATTGCTAACTACATGAATATACCTATTCCGCTTTTGGTCAGCGCAGGTACAATGGGGATAGCCTTGTGCGTGATGCTGAGGATCTACCTGAAAAATGTCGGTAACAAAAGCTGATTACTTTTCACCCCTAGCAAAATTTTTGCTAACTGTCTCGGCGTGCTATACAACCCTAATTTTCTCAGCCGTTAACGCTCCTCCAGCCGAAGCCGAAAAGGCGCTCAGGCTTACCCAGACGCACAATGTTATGGGCAATAGCGTGATGACATTCAACAGCAAAGGCATGCGGCTAGAAAATACCAGCGGCCTTAAATATATCGTCGTGGCCAAAGCACCAGATTGGCGTGTGACAGTTTTTCGCAACGACGATAAAAGCTACTGCAGCAAAAGTCTGCATGACTTTGAGCAAGCGGGGCTTTTGTCAGGTTTCGTGCTGACAATCAGAGATCGCACTATAGTGAATAAACGCAATGACCAATACAGAGTTACTCCATTTGAATTTTGTGGACAAAAACTAGTGCGCATGACCGGCAAAGAAAAAATGCTCAAGTATCTTCCACTGCCGCAGAATGTGCCTGAACTGGAACGGCTGGACTACGCCATTTTCAAACTACCAACCAACGGTGGCATAACGATTGGCTACCAGACCACACACGCAGGAAGAGATTACGTCACCGGCATGAGCAATGCTGGGCGCAGGCAGACCCATATTGAGACCTCAAAGATTGAAGAGGTCGATATTTCCCCAAGTATTTTCAAAGCACCAACTGGTTATAAGCTGGCAAAGTCTGTTAGTGAAGTCGTAAGCTCGTCCAATACCAGAGCAGCAGACGCTGACTATCAGGAATTATTCGATAGCGCTGGAGGCAGCAACGATAGCCACAATGGCAAAACAGTAGCAAAGACTAACACCGACAGCACTAACCACAAGAAAAAAAATTAGGCAAATTCCAAGCCTAAAGCAAGGACAAGATTGTGCCTTATGAATGAGCTAAAAAACTTACTTACGGCTTGCCTTTTACTCAGGTTTTGCATTTTACTCAGTACAGGCCTTTTGCTTGGAACAGGCGACCAAGCGTGGGGTGCGCAACCCAGACCAGGGTCGAAGGCCATTCAAGCTGTTCGCATCTATCAAACCCACTACTTTATGGGTACAGAACAACTCACCGTTACCCCAAATGCAATTCGCTTAGACAATACAGCCCAGCTGCGTTTTACTTTAGTGGCCAAAGCACCTGACTGGAAAGTAACTATCTATCGCCCCGATGACAAAACCTATTTCACACAAGATTTGAAAGAATTCGAAGACACTGGAATCTTGTCAGAATTGCTAATCGGCAGAAAAGATCGGACAGTATTAGACCGGCCCATGAGAGCTTCAACTATGATGCTCGACGGCTTTAAAATTGAGCGACTAACTTCGCCCTGGACAACCATGAAATTTATCAAGCTGGATGGCATTGCCGCTCCCCAAACTGAAAAAATCCTCTATGCCACTTACAAACTTCCCACCAACGGCGGCATTCCACTAACATTTATTGGCACGCATGGCCGAGTCGATTTCATTACCGGAATGAAAAACAAGGGCAGTAGAGAAACCAATCTTGATACCACCAAAATCGAAAGGGTTACAGTTGCAGCTAATTTCTTTACTCTGCCAGCAGGACTAAAAAAGGCCGCTTCAATCAGAGATGTTGTATCTGGCCGTACCAACCGCAGTCAAAGCGAAGCCGTTGACATAATTCTAGAAAAGTAGCTGCTCAAGCAAAACCAACGTTAGCCGAAAATCCCGGCTTCTAACTTGACCGATCTAATATCAAGGCAATTAGACATCGGTGCGCCAAGGGCCGAGAGCACTTCTTCGCCACCTTCAATAAGGCCCGTTCCCATAAAGTGGCGACGCATGGTGCCATCAACTTGTGAAAGCACTAACTCACGGCGAATGCCATTATTCATAGTACTAAATTTAACGCAGGCTTCGTCGTTGAAGACGACTTCTTCATACTCTTCAAAATCTTCAAACTGGCCAGTGGCTACAATTTCATCAGGTGGATAGAAGAGATACTGCGGAACAATAACCAGACTCTGAATCACGCCCTCAATATCGGCTAAGGCATCAAACACCATAACGTAATCGCGGGTCTTAGTTTTTGTCTCGGCACCAGGGCTATCTAAGCGCATAGTCACTGATGATCCCGAAGAGCTAGCTAGCAGTTCGCCACTCATCAATTCGGCTGCGGGGTCATCTTTGACTTGCCGCCAAGTTAACTTGAACTGTTTGGTGCGCTCAAACTCGGTTTGATACTCAAGGCAGAGTGGCCCTGACGAATTATAGAAGGAACCTTGATCACTGTAGGTGCGACATTGATTGTAAGTCTTCAACATCCTTTTTATGGGGTCAGCTAGTTGCACAAGATTCTCTTTTATTTACGAGCAGGGGCCAGCAACTTCAAGCGCTCTTTTACCGCAGCCATGTTGCCATTGTTGGCTGGGGCAGTGCGCACAAAGCGCTGGTACTCTTCTATGGCTTTAGCAGGAAGCTTCAAGGCTTCATACACAGTACCAAGGTAATAGTAGGTATCAACCAGAGTTTTATCAAGAGCCAGAGCCCTTGTGTATTCGCTCAGAGCTTTCTGGTTGTTGCCTTGAGCCTGATAAGCAGTACCAAGATAACTATGAGTGGTGCCATCATCCGAAATCTTCAGAGCAGCTTCGTAATCGGCAATGGCGCCAGCTAGGTCAAACTTACCAGCGGCATCAGGCTTGGTCTGCTTCTCAATAGCAGAATTGACCAGTGGAGAAGCCTTGCTCTGCTTCATCTGAACAACTAGCTGTTTGTAAGCCGGTTCAGCAGGGTTGATTTGGCTGGCCTTTTGATAGGCAGTCAAAGCATTATCGAAGTCTTCTTTAGCCTGGTAGCAAGTACCCATGCTGTAGTAGTAGCCAGCTTCGTTCGGAGTCGCCGCAATTGCTTCTTTGTATTTAGCGATGGCTTCATCGTACTTCTGAGCCTTCTGTAGTTCAACAGCTTCGTTATAGGCGCCAGAAGCAGCAGTCGAAGCCTTCACTTGAGCTTGAGTCGAGAGTTTCTGAGCTGAAGCTGGGTTAGCTTTTAGTCTGGCCAAGCGAGCCTTAGCATCTCCGGCATAGGTGCCTGTTGGCTTAGCAGCTACGTACTTGCCATAATCAGAAAGGGCAATTGGCACCTGGCCATTGTTTTCATCAATCAAACCAATGAAGTACCAGTTGTCTGATTCGCCTTTGGGATCTTGATCAATGGCTTTTTGATAATTAGCTTTGGCCTTGTTGAAATCATCAATTGCCTGATAGGCTCCAGCCAAGTTAGTGTAGCCATGAGCGTTCTGCGGATATAGAGCCAGACCTTTTTCATATAGAGGAATGGCACCAGCAGGGTCGCCGCCACTATGCTTAGCTACAGCTTGATCCATTATTGGAGTAGCTTGAGCCAATTGAGCTGAGGCGAGGGCTTGCTTGAACTGATCAACCTGATTGGCTGGAGCTTTAGCAATGGCTTCTTTGTACTTGGTGATGGCATTGTCGAAGTCGCCTTTAGCCTGGTAGCAAGTGGCGAGGGCATAGACATATGCAGGCTCTTTCGGTTGCATTGAAATTGCTTGCTGATAGAGAGTAATAGCACCATCGTAATCGGTGGCTTCTTGCATCTTCACAGCTTTGGTGTAAGCGTCGCTTGCAGCCTGCGCGTTCTTCACATCGGCAGTAGTGGCGAGCTTCTGCACCGCGCCAGGATTAGTTTGCAATGTGGCCATGCGCGATTTAGCAGTGGCAACATACTGACCGCTTGGTGCCTTCTGGCAATACTGTGAGTAGTGACCTACCGCTGCTGATGCCTGATTATTGTTCTCTTCTATTTGAGCCATGAAGAATAAGCAATCAACACAACCTTTAGGGTCATACTGGAAGGCTTTTTGGTAGGCACTATAAGCACCCTGGAAGTTATCCGAAGCTTGATAGGCAACACCCAAGTTCATGTAGATTGAGCCGTTATCGGTATCAAGTTGCAAGGCCTGATTATAGAGATCAATTGCTCCGGCAATATCACCAGCAGTCTGCTTATCATAAGCTTGCTTGACGAGCGGACCAGCTTTGAGCACAGTGGCGTCTTTGATGGCTTTCTTATAGTCTTCATTGGCAGGCATCATATTAGATGCTAGGCGATAAGAAGCAAGGGCTTGATCGAGATCGCCCTTCTGTTGATAGGCAGTACCGATAGCATATTTGAAATCTGCATTCTGCGGCTGAATCTCAATTGCTTTTGAGTACAGAGCAATGGCTTGATCGTATTGACCAGAGCGCTGCAAATCAACAGCCTTGGCGTAAGAATCGGTCGCTTCTTTATCGCGAGCCAGATCAGACTCAGATTTGATCTTAATGCAGTCACTCGGATTCTTACTCAAAGCGGCAAATCTAGCGTTTGCTTGAGTTAAGTAAGGGCCGGCCTTAGCCTTGTTCGTATACTGCTGATATTCGCCCCGAGCCTGGGCACCATTGCCAGCATTCTCATCGATAGTAGCGATGAAGTACAAACTATCTGGCTGACTGGCTGGGTCGACTTCGATGTTCTTAGTATAAGAGCGACGAGCTCCAGCATAGTCTTGAGCGGCATACTGAGCCGATGCCAGGTTGTACCAAAGGTTAGCGTTGTTAGGCACTACATCAAGTGCTTGCTGATAGAGTGTAATGGCACTGGCGTAATCTTTAGCCTGGTGCTTCGCCACTGCGTTGTTGATGATTGGCTGTACTTTCAAGTCTTTGACCTTAACCAAAGAATCTTGATAGCTCTTGTTTTTAGGGTCTAGGTTAATCGCCATGTTGTATTCAACAATGGCATTGTCATAGTCTTTCTTGAGCTGATAAGCAGCACCAATATTGAAGTGAACAGCTGGATCGTTAGGGTCGTTCTTGAGCAACTCTTGATACTTCTGAATGGCACCATCGTAGTTGCCAGCCTTAAAGAGAGCATCAGCTGCAGCAGAAAGATCGCCCACGGCCTTGTCTTTTTGCTCAGAAGTTGCAGTCTTAATACCTTGAGATGCCGCTTGGTTAGAGCCGTCAAGCTGAAGTGCTTGTTGATAGCTGTTGATAGCATTGGTGTAGTCACCAGTGGCCTGGAAAGCAGTACCCATGTTGGTGAGAATCTGTGAGCGCTGTTTTGGATCTTGGCTTAAACCAAGGGCGCGCTTGTAGGAATCAAGGGCTGGCCCGTACTGTTTGCGGCCTTGCAAATCAACACCCATGTCGATGTATTTGCTAATTTGCTGCGAAGCTCGGGCAGCTGGCAAGGCTGTCTCTTATACACATCTCCGAGCCCACGAGACCGTACTAGATCTCGTATGCCGTCTTCTGCTTGAAAAAA
>CAJXZK010000008.1 GCA_913063055.1 uncultured bacterium | reverse complement strand
TTTTCAAGCAGAAGACGGCATACGAGATCTAGTACGGTCTCGTGGGCTCGGAGATGTGTATAAGAGACAGGTTTTTTCACTGATCTATTAGTAGGAGTTTTCAATTTCATTTCGGCACTGAGAGCAGGCAATTGCATTGCTCCCAAGATCATTGAACACGACAGAGCTGTGGCAAACAGCCGTTGACTTTGCCTGGACACCAATCCGGTAACTTTGCGTATCATCTCTTTGCGCTCCATTGGTAAGTAAGGACTCCCCTCCGTACGAGAGCCTCAACAGAGCGCACAAAATAATTAGGCCGGTTCGTAAAATACTGGCCACATTATTGAGAACTACTTAATTACCGATGTGATTACCGTTGTTATGGAAACCATTGGCAGAGTTGGGGTCAATACCATTTGGATAGGCAGCATTCTGGCCCGTAAGATTGTTTTGGTTTTGATTCAGGTTTCGATGCTTGCGCCCACCGCGCCCGCGCCGACCACCCAGCAGGCCTCGAGAAAGCCCTCTAGACATGCGACCAGCGCCCCGCATCACACTTCGGCCCCCAACCCTACCACCTATGCGACGATGACCGCCCCGTCTGGCTTCGGCTGGCTCAATTGCAATCATTCCTAGTAGCAATGTCAAAGCCACAAACAGCGCCAGGTATCTATAAGAAAATGTCTTTTTAGATAGGGCCCGGTTTGCCAAGGTTGCCTTCCCCAGACCAGCGCTTGCATTCGCCTTGTTCACCAAAGTATTACCTCCACAGAGCGTCGATTAGCATAAAAGACCCATAATAGGTAATACGTCATGAACCAGAAAAAAGTTCAATTGCAAAAGGTCTTTATAAAATCGCTTTTGCTATCACCATAGCAACGCAACCCTCCAGGTAACTTGCTCCCAGCGACTCTTTACAAGATCACCTTAAAACTGTACAGTGTTTTGTGTACAGTCTTGGTGATTCAATGACAGACATCGCACACAAAAAAAACCTTAAGAAGCTCGGCAAGACGCAGGCACGTGAGCAGTTTGCTCCACTCGTTGAGTCTCTCTCCAAAATTGGTGGTGTTGTTGAAGTAACAGACTACGGAAAAGTAGCTGCGGTCATGCTTGGCTACAAAGACTATCTCTGGCTTCTAGCCCAATCAAACCAACCCTTCAAGCCGAAGCGTCAGCTAGCGGGCTCCGCTGTGCTTGTCGGTGATTTAGAACAAGCAAGCAATAAAATTACTCAATCTGTCCTTGATTCAATTGCTAGGTCCACGAAAGAACTATGACTGCGCCATTACTTGTTACCGACACGCACCCACTGGTGTATTACATAACAGCGCAATTTCGCAAGTTGCCAAACAAAGTCAAGAAAGCATTTGACAGCGCCGTATCAGGACGCTCCGCTATTTTCATTCCGGCAGTGGTGCTATGGGAACTCTCACTACTCATAAAAGCTGGGACGGTTAAAACGGCAATTCCACTTGAAGAATACGTTCAAGAGCAATTCTTTGCCAAAGCAATATCAATTGTCGATATTGAAACCGAAGATATAATCCGCTCGCACAGCCTGCTATTCAGCAATGACCCATTTGATGTATTGATAGTAGCTATGGCTCTTCGAATCGACTGCCCGCTAATCACAGGGGACAGACTAATTAACGAAACCAGTCCATGCGCAGTCTTCTGGGACTAAACCCATCAGCAAGGTGCGAACTCTTGCTAAAATCCAGAAACTGACGAAACCAAATCTCAAAACTAGTCCCGACTTTCTGCCACCGCCTTCACTCTAGCCGTACCGGTGCTGCCGTAAGAAGTCTTAGCATTAACCGATACAACCGGATCAAACAGCGCCAGAGCGTCGCTATCGTATTCTTTACTGAAGCTCTGCATCTCCGCCAATGTCAAAGTCGAAAGAGAAACATTTTTCTCGCGGGCGAAAGCCACAAGAGCCGACACTTCTTCGTGGGCTTTGCGAAAAGGCACCGATTTATTGACTAGATACTCAACTAGATCAGTTGTGATCATATCGGGATCAGAAGCCGCCTTAAGCGTAGTTGCACTGTTAACAGTCATGCTATTGACTGCCACGGCCATGACGTTCAAGCATCCGCTTAATTCTTTGCCAACCTTAATTGCTGGGGGTTTTGTCTCCTGCAAATCACGGTTATAGCCTAAAGGCAAACCTTTCAAGGTGGAGAGAACATTGATGAGTTCTCCCATCATCCCACCAGCCTTACCACGCACAATCTCGACTGGGTCAGGGTTCTTCTTCTGCGGCATCAGACTTGACGCAGTGGTAACCGCATCGCTGAAAGTGACAAAGCCAAATTCTCGAGTGGCCCAAATAACGAAAGTCTCAGCCATCTGACTCAAGTGCACAGAGCACATCGATGCTGCAAATAAATACTCAGCAACGAAATCGCGATCGCTTACAGCATCAATCGAATTATTGAAGCAAGTGGGCAGCCCCAGCAGTTTGGCACTCAAATGTGGATCAATAGGCAAACCAGTTCCAGCCTGAGCTCCAGCGCCAAGAGGCGAGACTGCAGTGCGCTTTTCTAGATCGCAAAAGCGACCAAAATCGCGCTCAAGCATTTCCATAAAAGCATGCATGGCGTGGGCGAAAAGCACTGGCTGTGCTCTTTGCAAATGGGTATAACCAGGCATTACGGCCTCAATATTAGCAAGAGCGCATTTAGCTATTGCCGACTTAAGCACAGTAATTTGCGTTTTATGCAAAGCAATTTGACCAAGCACAAAGAGCCTCAGATCAAGTGCCACTTGATCATTTCTACTGCGGGCCGTGTGCAACCGCAGAGCGTCTTGACCAATGAGCTGCTCAAGACGTTTCTCGACATTCATATGAACGTCTTCAAAAACAGGATTGAGCGTAAACTTGCCCTCTTGATACTCGGCCAAAATCGTCTTCAATCCAGCAACGATGCTTGTGCCCTGGGCCTCCGTGAGGAGACCCTGCTGACACAACATAGTGGCGTGGGCGATACTACCTTGGATATCAACTTCAACCAAAGCCTCATCGGCATCAACTGAATTGACAAAGGCAGTAACCGATTGATCAAGCTGTTGCGTGAACGCTTTTCTTAATACTTGCATTTTTCTGGCTCCAGGCAGAGAGTCTAAGACCGTTGATATTGATGAAACCGCCAGAATCAGCGGGGTTGAAGCTCGACATATTCTCGAAGCTTGTCATCTTTTCGCTGTAGAGAGATTGTTCTGACTTTCTTGCCACAACCATTGAGTTGCCCTTGTAGAGCTTAATTTTGGCAACACCAGTAACGCAAGTTTGCGATTCTTTGATGAAGTTATGCAGCAGTTGAGTCTCTGGAGCAAACCAGAAGCCGTTGTAGGTTAGTTCAGCAATTTTGCTTACCAACGACTGCTTCAAGTGCGCCACTTCTTTATCGAGAGTGAGCGATTCAACGGCCTGGTGAGCTTGCAAGAGAATAGTTACACCAGGGGTTTCATACACGCCTCTCGACTTAATACCAATAAAGCGATTCTCAACTAGATCAATACGGCCGACTCCGTGGGCAGCTGCAATAGCATTGGCCTTCTCAACCAATTCAACTGGCCCTAATTTCTCACCATCAATAGCCACTGGCACACCCTGCTCAAATTCAATTTCAACAAATTGAGCCTTATCTGGAGCTTCTTCAGGGTTCTTGGTCCACAGATAAATGTTTTCAGGAGCTTCTTGCCACGGGTCTTCTAGAATGCCACCCTCATAGCTAATGTGCATCAAATTGGCATCCATCGAATAAGGCTTTTCTTTAGTGATTGGCAAAGGAATACCATGCTTCTCAGCGTAGGCAAACAAATCTGTACGGCTCTGATACTCCCACTCACGCCAGGGAGCAATCACACCCAACTGCGGAGCCAACGACTTCACCGCTAGTTCAAAACGCACTTGATCATTACCTTTGCCAGTGGCGCCGTGGGCAATGTAATCACATCCTTCACGCAAGGCTGCTTCAACCATGCCTTGGGCAATGCATGGCCGAGCAAGGGATGTGCCCAACAAATAAACTGCTTCGTAGACTGCGTTAGCTTGAATTGAAGGGAAGATAAAGTCTTTGACAAACTCTGCTTTGAGGTCATCAATAATGCACTTCTCAGCGCCGGTCTTGAGAGCTTTTTCGTGTACAGCGTCGAAGTCTTCTTCTTGACCCACGTTAGCGCAGTAGGCCACAACCGGCACATTGTGCTTCTCTTTGAGCCAGGTCAAAATGCAGGAAGTATCTAGTCCGCCGGAATAAGCTAGCAAAATTTTCTTCATTGGGTTCTCCCGAGTATCTGTAGGTTGGTGTGAATTTGGGTTTGGGCTTTTAGTTTTTCTTGAATGTGGATTCAACTTTCTCTTAAAACTGAGGTCTTTCTTCTAAAGAACAAGCGCCAAAATGGCTTTCTGAGCGTGTAATCTGTTTTCGGCCTGGTCAAAAACCACTGAGTTTGGACCATCAATAACTTCATCTGTAATCTCTAAACCGCGATGAGCAGGCAGGCAATGCATGACGATGGCATCGGGCTTGGCGTGCTTCATCAGCTCGCAATTGAGCTGATAAGGGGCAAAAATCTTTTCTCGCTCTTTGGCCTCAGCTTCTTGGCCCATTGATGTCCACACATCGGTATAAACAGCATCAGCATTGGCGACCGCTTCATAAGGATCATTTGAAAGAGTTATTTCAGCGCCAGAAATTTTGGCTAGCTCCAATGCTTTCATCCAAATCGAGGCCTGGGGCTCATATTTGTGAGGACAACCCATGGAAAAATCAACGCCTAGAGTAGCCGCTAAGAGCAAAAGGGAATTAGAGACATTGTTGGAATCACCGACATAGGCCAGTTTTATGTCTTTGATGCCTTTATGCTCAATCAGGGTTTGGAAATCAGCCAGGGCCTGGCAAGGATGCTCTTTATCAGATAAGCCGTTGATGACCGGAACATTAGCATTGGCTGCCAGAGCCACAACTGTCGAATGCTCAAAAGTGCGAGCCATAACACCATCAACCCAACGCTCAAGGTTCTTGCCCACATCGGCAATTGTCTCGCGCTCACCAAGCTTGGTTTCAATATTGATGGCATGACCACCTAACTGCGTCATTCCAGCCTCAAATGTCACTCTGGTGCGCAATGATGGCTTCTCGAACAACATGGTCAAAGTTTGACCTTTAGCAAAAAGTGTCTGGGTGGCGTCAAACTTATTTGCTTTGAGCTTGGCTGCCACATCAAGAATCAACAGTAATTCCGTAGCGCTGAGCTGCTCAATACCAATAATGTCTTTGCCGCGCATGCTGTGCTCATCGAGAACAAAAGCCAGAGGAGAAACGCCCTCGGGATTAGCCATACGCTGGGGCTTACCAGATTTAGCAGTTACTTTTGCTGTATTAATCTCGGTTTGAGCAGTTAGGGTCATTTGTCTTTCCTTTTACAGTGGGTTGAGCGGTTGGCTATGGGCAAACTATTGTGGGTAGGGAACCGTAAGCCAGATGGTCGGTAGGTTGTTAGGTCGGTAGGTCTGAGCTGAACTTGATGGCTAAAGCAAAAAAAATCCCCGGGTGATTAACCCAGGGATGACAGTCTTGTTGCGCTTATTAGCTTATTAGCTATGCAAGTCGATGCCCCGGGTTCGGTGAGAACTCGCGGCGGCGTCGGTCAGCGGCATTAGCTATAAGAGTAGTAGAAGCAAGTAAAAGCATTTCTGCGGTTGCATTCCAAAGCGGTAACTTGTTGAAGGTTAACGGCGAGCTTCTACTTTGTCAACGATCTTTTTCTTCAATCGCCATTTTTGTTGCGAAATAAATAGTGACTGATGATTCGAACTAGCTAGAACGCATTCAAATCAGAGTCAGCCACCCAATTGCCGTGAAAGCCGAAAGGCACTCGCACAGGCAGATGAATAGTAGCAACTGGCGCAGATTCAAAATCTTGCGCGTCTAAAATTACGACATCAGTTCTATTGGTATTCTGGTCGTAAACATAAGACAAAAGCCAGCCTTCGTCTTCGGCAACAGCGTTTGTCTTAGCCACAAAAACTGGCTCCATTGTCGCTCTACCTGAACCAAAATCATGAGTCTGTGTTTCGCCACTGATCAAATCATGCTTGTAGGCAGAGCCAAACTGCAAGTTGGCAGTGAACTGCGCTGTATAACCAAAACGATAGCTCTGACCAACTCTACTATCGTTCAAGCGCGGAAACTCCACTGCTTGCTCAGCTAACTGTGTTTCAGAGAGCTTGCCTGTGGGCAAATCTAGCACCCAACGCACAAAAACCGGAGGAGTTATTCCGCGCCTAATCACATCAGCATCAAAATAGGTGGAATTTTTGACTACGTCCACAACAACCTTACCGCCGTCTTCGTAAGCATTCATGATGTGATAGACATAACACTGTGGTGCTTCAAACCAAATCATCGAATTAACATCACCGCTGCGAGGCAGAAGGCCAATACGTGCTGGCTGCTTGCGATTCCATAGATAAGGGAACTTACCACTGACTGCTGCGACAAGATCAAATGTCATAGGCAAATCGAGCACAACCACAAACGAAGGTGTGATCGCAGTATCGTGAATCATGGGTTGATGTGGAGCAGAAACCTGGGCTGCAGTGCGCGATCGCCCGGCCTTATCTACTACCAAATAATCAATATGCTTTTTCCCAGGCTCATAGGCCAAGACATGCAACTCACCAGTAACGGGGTCGCGGCGCGGATGAGCACTGAAAGCGCCTTTCAATGTTCCATCAAAATCGCTGTAAGCTGTTGTCTGCAAATTGCCATCTAGTTTCATCGGCAAAGCGCCAGCCTCAACCAAAGCATAAAGTTCGCCACCAATGTTGAGCACATTAGTGTTAACACTTCCGCCGTGGGTCTTGCGCGGATAGGGCAATTGCTCACGCTTCAAATCGCGAGCAGCATTGTCGGTCAAAACATAATTGTTTCTGTACCACTCGGCCTTGCCGCCCTTCAAGCGCAGGCCGTGTACCATGCCCGTACCCAGGAACCAGTGATATTTTTTAGGGTTAGGTTTGGCTGAAGGATTGGGCCCGATGCGCAAAAAGCGACCTTCTAACTCTTCTGGAATGGTGCCGGTAACAGCCAGGTCAGAAATAACATTTTCATCGGCTACTGGGGCGAAATTAGCCACAAGAAAAGGATTAGCAGCCAGTTTATCTGTCAATTTCTCAGTAGATTTTTCAGTAGAATTTTCAATCGTCTTCTCGCCAGCTCTATCCACGGTCTTATCCTTAATTGCCATCCTCATTACCCCTCTAGCGGAACTGGCCGCTTACTAAAACTCTTCAAAACTTGCTATCGGAATCTGCCACTGAGAGACTCTCGGACTCCATTGATATAAGACTACTCCTATATCAGAAAAGTACAATAGTGGGTTCGTCTAATATTACGACGGTTTAACAAAATCCTGGAAGCTATTGAGCGAAATCTATCGAGCGAAAGTTATGAACGGAACGAATGATCTAGCATTAGCGCTTAGCGGCGCGCTTAGACTTCTTCTCCATGGCTTTGATTGCTTCAATAGCCTCGTCCAACCAGTCTATATATGCTTGCTTTGATTTAAATCCGAGTTCAAGGGTTAAGCGACCAGCCAACTGCTCATAGTCAGAACACTTTGACACAGCCGGAATATCAATGGCCTTTAGTGCAGCCAAGCACTCTTCATGCTTAGCCTTAGCACTCATGAGCACAGCAATCATAGTTTCGCGATCAATGAAATCGCTAAAGAATAGCTGCACCAATAGCGGGTCGCGGTACATTGGCGGCTCGATTGCCTCACTCAACCAACGCTCCAACTCTACTTTCCCTTGCTTGGTAATCGTATAAACTTTGCGATTGGGGCGATCAGACTGAAACTCAATTTCGCTAGTAGCAAAGCCCTGCTCAACAAGCTTGTCGAGGGTCTTGTAAATCTGCGTTTGGTCCGCTGGCCAGAAATAGGCAACACTTTTGTCGAAGTGCTCGTTCTTAAGCGTGTATCCAGTTTGCGGTTGTTGGCGCAGAAAGCCAAGAATCGCGTGCGACAGTGACATTGAAGATCTCCCCAAACTCAGACACTAATAGGATACCTCCTATATAGGTGAATGCGGAAATAGCAACAATAAAATGGCTCAGAAGAAATCGTGGGTGCGGCCTCAAATGCTGAGCTGATTATCTGTCTATTCGCCTGCAACTATACCAGGCCAAAAATATTACAAGTGGAACCATCAATACCCGCAATAACCGCGGCATCGCCCCGTAGAATAGAGAAATAGACAAACAAGCACTTCCCAATGACAGTGCCATTTCAAATTTTCGCGTAATAAGTTCTGATTGATACTCAGCCGATTGCTCATCCTGCTTGCGCGTTTGGCATTGTGTCTGCTGACCCGGCTGACCAGGATCATCAAGATGACTAGGCTGACTAAGTTGCTTGTCGGCATCAGCCTTTGCTAAGGCCGTTTCAATTGCCCTAATCCGCCAACAGCCAAATGACACAAAAATCACATAGGTCGGAACAAGAACAGCGAAGGTCAAAGGCGCAATGTACGGTTGCATAGAAACGAGAAAAAAAAGGGAAACAGAAAAAAATGTCGACGCGCCAAGCCTAATCCAAAAGCTGAGCTTAGGTGGCTTAAAATCAGGATGATGGTGACCAACACCAACAATGAATTTGTGCAAGAGGCGTTCGCTTCTTAAATCCACGACCCACCTCGTGCCACAGCTACTACACTTAGCTTATCCTTCGCTTACCTTAGCAAACAACAAATTCAGACTTTCCGCCATAGTCGGATGCGAGAACATCACGTTAGCTAAGTCGGTATAAGGCATTTTCGCCAGCATTGCCACTTGAATCACAGAGACGATCTCGCCGCCTGCTGCCGACAAAATTGAAGCGCCAAGTATCTGTTTAGTCTCAGCATCGATAACAGCCTTAAGCAGACCCTTTGTCTCTCGCTCGGTCTGAGCGCGAGGAATGGTCTTAGCTTCAATCTTGGCCACCAGTATCTTGTGCCCAGCTTGTTTGGCTTCGGCCTCCGTCATTCCCACACGACCTAACTCAGGGTCGGTGAAAAGAGTATAGGGAACAATTCGGCCCTCTGTCGTGCGACCAGCCCCAGACAAAGCATTGTCACGCAGAATCCGATAATCATCCCAAGATAAATGAGTGAAGAACGGCCCACCCTTGCAATCACCAATGGCGAAGATGCCAGGTACGTTAGTTTCTAAACGACTATCAACTTTGACAAAATTGCGTGAATCAAGCGCCACACCAGCAGTTTCCAAGCCAAGATTTTCAGTATTAGGAAGGCGACCGGTAGCAACGAGCAAGTGGCTGACCGAAAGAATTCCCTTGTCGCCAAGATCAATATCAGTGTTATCGCCGTTCTTCTTCAGCGACTTAATCGGTGAATCAAAAAGAATTTCAATGCCTTCGTCAAGCATTATCTGTTTGACGCAATTACCAATTTCGGCATCCTCTCTGGGCAAAAAGTGATTGCCGCGCTCAATAATGGTAACTCTGCTGCCTAAGCGTCTGAATATCTGAGCAAACTCAAGGGCAATATAGCCACCACCAACGATGCCCAAATGCTCGGGCAATTTCTCTAGCTCCATGATCGAAGTGCTGGTCAAATAACCGCATTCTTCCAAGCCTTCATACGAAGGAATCAGAGGCCGACTGCCAGTATTGATATATATTTTGTCGCCAGTAACTACCTGCCGGGCGCCACTGTTCAATTCAATTTCAATTGACTTAGTAGAGACAAACTTACCTTTGCCATAGAAGAAATCTAAGTTATCAGTATAGTCAAAGAGCTTCCAGTGGGCATTGACCATTCCCTCAACCACTGCTCTCTTGCGAGCGAGGGCAGCTTTTAGATTGGAATCTTTTACGTCAACGCCAGCTCCAATCTCACCGGCGGCCGGGCCAGAGAAGCTAAAGCCCTCTTCTGCTGCCAGTCTTGCGGCATTAACAAGCTTGCTAGAAGCAACCAAGGTCTTAGTAGGAATGCAGGCAACATTGATGCAAGAGCCGCCAATCATCTTCTCTTCAATCAGCGCGACGCTAACACCTTTCGCCGCAAGGGCCAGAGCCAAAGACTTCCCCCCTTTACCGCCACCAAGTACAACAGTGTCGTAGTGCTTAGCGTCACTGTCTATTTGCATGTCTTTGCTACTTATGTGCTTGATATCTTTTTCAGTAGAAGCAGTTTCATCTTTTTGGGGCGCAGCCATTTTTCGCTCTTTTCCTGGGGGCTTAAATAAGCAGGTATTGTAATACTTTAACTTCTAATATCAGAGAACAAATTACTGGGTAAAAGAAAAATGGCCAGATAAATCGCTGCTTAAAAGGTTTGACGCCAAAGCACCAAAGCCAAAGGCCCGCTTTCAAAATTCGAATATCCGAGGAAACCATGACTCCTGACAGACTGCGTCAATTATCGGCCTTCTTTTTAGCTACCTCTCTCACCGTAGGACCAGCACTAGCGCTGGCTGAAGATATCGACGAAGTTCGCCCTCACGGTTTCACACCCAGCGAACAAAGCAGCTCGATGCACTTTCCTCGCCCTAACCGGCGCGAGATGCAAGCCTCTTCGCCAGAAGAAGCCCAGAAGATGGCCGATACAATGAAAACCAGCTTGGATGCCCAGCATCAAAAATACAGCTACAAGCAAGATGGATTCACACATACGATTGTGGTCGAATCAACAAAAAAGACTGTCGTTTTCAGAGCAGCCAACCCCAATGCCGCCAAACAAGAGCTACGCAAAACACAATTTATCGCTGAGCTATTCCCCAAGAATGAATCAATAGCCTCACTTTTAAGCCGTCTGTACGAAGAGGATAAAAATTGGTCCAAAGCCTCAGAATACTTCCGAAAAGCCAACACTCTCTGCAATAACGATACCTTAGACAACACAGTAACTAACTTAGAAACAAACCAAGCCGCGAGAGAAGCTAGGCTGCAGTCACACTACGCCTACTTTGAATTGATGATGAAGCACTATGAAACAGCCATCAAAATGCTTACCAAGTCAATTGAACTGAAACCAGACTACACGACGAGCTATTACAATCGAGCCAAGGCCTACCGGGCATTGCACAAAAACGACTTAGCAGACAAAGACGAAAAGAAGCTAAAAGAACTAACCCAGAACGAAAGTCGCAATTCACAATCGGCACGGCCAGCAACTGATGGCGCCTGGGCCCTATTCATGGTTGAAATCTATGCACTAGAAGAAGCACTACGCATTGCCGATGCAATACTTTTGAAAGAGCCAAATTCAGCCTCGGCGATTCTTGCGCAAGCCAGAGCCAATCTGCGCCTAGGTCGGTACGCCAAGGCCTTAGCCTCCTACAAAAAACTTGAAACCATTGTAAAAGATTCCGCAAACTTAAAAGCAGAAATGGCGACTGCAGCTATTCTCGCGAAACAAGGACCTCCACCGTATGGTGATTTATCAGCGCTAGCGGCCATGCCTAAGTCAGAAACTTTCACTCCCCGTGCCAGAGGAAGACACGGCCATGATCAAAGCAGCAGGCCATTCTCAGCCCCTCTCGCAGCTAACAAACTTGCCGCCGACCACAAAGGCGACTATCGAGTCTATGCGGCCATCTGTGCAGGGTTGAAACAAAAATCGCAAATGAAAGAATTGGACAACGAACTAAACAAAATGCTGTTAATCGTTCCCAATGACACCAAAGTGATAGAGCAAAAAATAGAGACAGCCGAAGCATTGCGCGATTGGTCAGGGGCAGAGAAATACTGCAATATTTATTTTGCTCAGCTAACACAGGGTAAAAATAGCTCACTAAAAACGGAGTTTGTACAATACGCCTACGGTGTGCGAGCTCTGGCCAGACGCGCCCAAAAGAACTTTGCCGGAGCAATTGACGATGACACTATAGCGATAAAGCTGGCTCCAGAATCAGCCTTAGCCTACCGCGACCGCGGAGATGCCTACAGGCAGAGCGGCAAATACGATCTGGCAGTGGCTGACTATACCAAAGCGATTCAGTTAGACAATGCACACGGCAGCAGCAACTATTGGCGGCGAGCAAAGGCCTACGAGAAATTAAACCAGGGCGCACTGGCCAAGCAAGACAGCGAAACAGCCAAGAAACTAGACCAGGCACAATCTAAGATTTAAGTATAATTTTGGTAACAAACAAACCGTCAGTAACTAAAGGCGCCAAAGCCAAGCAAATTGCCAATCTGGACTTTTGCACACACTTTTTGGACTAACGAACATGGTTAGGCAGCGTTTTGATTGACTATACTGCTCCATGACCGGCCTTTTAGAAGACCCAAACGCCCCCCGCATTTCCAACCAGAGAGTCCAAATGAAAACAAAATTCAGCAATACGCTTGTAGTTCTTGGCCTTCTAACTGGCCTTAACAGTGGCTTCAGTCAATCAGCGCAGGCGGCCGAGCCAGTTTGGAAAATCAACCCAGAAACTTCAAGCATGAACTTCAAGCTGAAAAACATGGGCCAGCCCGTAGATGGAAAATTTGGCAAACTCTCAGGCGACGTTACTTATGACGGAAAGAACTTGGCACAAGCCGCTGTCAAAGCCAAAGTAGACACAGCAAGTATCGATACTAAAAACGAGAAACGCGACGAACACCTGAGAACCAAAGACTTCTTCGATGTACCGACATTCCCAGTTGCTGAGTTCAATTCTTCAAAAATCGAAGTGGACAAAAGCGGAAGCTTCAAAATCGCAGGCACGCTGAACCTTCATGGTATCTCCCAACCAGTGATATTGGCGGCTGGCCCACTGAAAGAAAGCGTTGACGGCGCTGGCAAAAAGCATCTGCTCGCTACCGCCACCACCGAAGTAGAACGTAAAGCTTATAAGATAGGCGGACTGGCAGCTGCCACAATTAGCAATGAAGTGGCGATAAATCTGGTAATTGATCTGGTTCAGCAATAGCGAAATCCAGTTCAGCAATAGCTCAGCCTAACTTGCCATGGAGCGGCTCATATCTTCGCGTCTTTTGCGACCAGCTTCAGAGTTCTCATAAGCACGCCAGGCGCTATCAGTGTCTTTGGATAAGCTGAGAGCAGGTACTTGCTGGTCATTAGAGCTAGAAGATTTGAAAATGCTGTTCCAGAGCTTGAGCTCTTCATTGAACTCTCTCTTGCTCACAGGCATGGAAGGAATAGTAGCCATTAGCTCTTCGCCAAGGCGCTCGCGAACTGACTCAAAAGGGGATTTTTCAGAGCTTTGGTTTGCCATTGTAGACTCCACTAGTAATGTTGACGCCATAAGTAACTTCGATGCCCTGTTCTATCCGCACCCTGAAATTTCTCGACATTGAAATTGGCGAGAAAGATTAAATCGATGGGTGCGGAGGGATTGATGAACGGATTGATGTCTCGAGACACTGCCATGCTGCAAACATAACTTGCAATAACCTTTTTCAAGGTTATATTCAATAGAAAGGCAGAGAGAAATAGGAGCCGAAGATGAAATGGCAGCGCGCTAAGACTTTGGCTATGCTTACAATATTTGGTTTGGCTAGCTTCGCTATGTCAACTGCGGCAAGGGCAGAAGGAAATTCAGTTGTTCAATTACCGCAGCCAGTCAATGCAAATGCTGCACAGATCATTGTCAAAAGTTGTCGCATTGAGGGCTCCGGTGAGTTCAGCGTTGGCAGCGAATTCCCCGAAAAACAAGCACGAATGGCAGCCGACCGTGGTAATGCCAACGCAACTGCTCACAACTACAGAGGGGCTATTAATGAATTTACTAGGGCAATCGACTTAAATTCAACATTTGCCAGACCAAACGCACCAATCGAAGACTACTTCTTTAGCAATTGCAATATCAGCAAACTACTAGCCGACTACGATCAAGTTATAGAAAACGAGCCAAACAACCCTTACGCACTGGCTCTGCGTGGCGAGCTAAAATTCATGAAATACGATGATGTCGGTGCCAAAGCTGATTTCGACAGAGCCATCGCCAACAAACCAGATTTATTCTTTGCGCTCGTGCGCAGAGCAGATCTGTTTAACAGAAGAGACACCGGCTCTCTAGCAGACTGCAACGAAGCCCTGAAATACTATCCAAACTGCGCTCGCTTACACCACGATAAAGGAATAGCCTATAGCGTTAGACATGAACCTGAACGTGCTATAGAAGAATTCAATAAAGCATCTGCAATACAGCCGCAGTGGTCTAGACCATACTTTATGCTTGCACAAGAGCACGGAAACATGGGAAACAGCTCCAAAGCTCTAGTTTGTTTTGAAGAATGCTTACGGTATGAGAAAACCTGGTTTGAGCCATACCTTAAACAAGCTGAAATCTGGCTATACATACACAACTATCAAAGGGCCATTAGCAACTACAATCAAGCAATAGCACTCAGCGGAACAGAAAACATTTGGCTTTACCAGCATCGAGCAAAAGCTAAGTTAGCTTCTGGTGATGTTCTAGGAGCAATAGCGGACTTTACCTTTTATGCAGTGCACCAACCAAGTTTGCTTGTGAGATTCTCTGCTCATCTTTTAACTCTATGTCTCATCGTCCAACTAGCGGCAATGGACCTGGGCAGAAGCATTCTTAAGCGAAAGCTATTGATGTTTGAATAGGAAACAATGAGTTTTCCCTACAGCAGTACATTCTGGAAAGAAAAGAAGCCTCGCACGCTGTCGCGTGCTGAGATTTGTCGCCAAATACTGGATGGACAAACCTGCGCCGACCTAGAACTGCTACCACTGGAAGAGATTGCAAAGGAAGCCACACGCACGTTCAAAAATACCAGTCAACACTCTGACATTGTTTCATGGGTATTTGAAGGAGCGTTGCATCAAATACTCATCAAGCCACAGTACTTTCAGTATGGACTTATGCCTATTTCCGAAAATTGCACCCAGGAAGCCAGACTCGAAAGCACAAAACTACCAGCATTAGCTGGCAAATTCGGGTGCCTTATGTATCATCCGGAGCCCGAGCCGTCCCTAGAGCGGCCTGTCGGGTCAATAGTTCTGGAGCCGATAAAGTTGAAAACTCGAGGCAATCAAACGGCATCAGGTTCACTAGTAAAACAGCTCCCCATTTCGGTACTCCGAGGTCCAGAAAGAATATATGAAGCCGACACAGTGGCAACTATATGCAAGAACATTGAAGAGATGGAAAGCGCAACCGGTCTAATATTCGAAGACGACATTGACGACCTAGACTACTATAAACTCGCAATCCTCCAAATCGACGAAGAAAAGTATTTTCTCCAACGTCACCTTCATGAACCACCTGGAGTAATGGTAGCCGTCACAACCGCATGCACCTCTCCAGGCGAAGCCATTGACTCCTTGCTTATTGCGTTCGATATGACTACCAGTGACCTCAGCTGGCAGCACGACTCTGTGCACTTCACTCCACACGAGCTGTGGAGACAAGACGACAACGGCAACCAAGTCTTGATCGAAATCTGCCCCTGCCGAGCCGATGCAATGCAGAAGGCTCGCGTGTTTACCGAACGAGGTCACAGACAGCTCTACTGGACGCAACGAGTGAAATAGTCCATGCAAATTCTATTCTCTGCCAATCTAATCTCTGCGAGCATTATGGGAGAAAACTCAATATGACAGAGCCATTCCCACCAATCAAATTACCGCTGCTCGGCGTCGAACTTGACTCTGGCGACGTCAATCTGTTTTCGACTGTGGCTGATGCGCAAAGCTACATCGAATCTTACGACCTAGCGACCTGGCAAGTTTTCGACGCCGATGGCCTGTTGATGTCAGTGAGCAGCAATGGCGAGGCAAAACCGGTAACAGTAAGACCCACCGGCGAACGCGACAAGAACAGCCTGCGAAAATTCATCGAACAGAACCTAGAGGTTCTCGGCAACAAAGCCGCTACCGAGCGGACACATCTAGAATCAATTCTAAAGGCGCTTGGTCAATAACAGTCTTCCGAAAATGTCCGATTTTCAGCCAAAAATCGGACATTTTTAGAACCAGCACAAAGAGATCGCATTGGCAAACTTAACCTGCAGACAGAGCAATTCTGGGTACATTCAATAAACAGCCCCAGGAGCAAAAGATGAAACTGCAACGCGCTACCACCTTGTCACTGCTCACACTGCTGACCCTTACTACCTTCACCACTATTCCCCAAGCTACTGCCTTCCCAGGAAATGGTCTACACATAGAGCCACACTTATCTCTGGACCAGAGCAGTCCTTGCATCGCTAAAGTTTGCATCTTTAATACCCAACAAAATATAGCCGCCAGCAAGCCTTGCAAAATGCACCACACCTGTACCTTTGGCTGCAACGAAACACATGACACACCAGCCAAAATCATGCCTCATGCAGCAAGATTCTACGCCCAGAGCGGAGACGCCAAGGTTCTTGCCCATGACTTCGCAGGCGCCATCGACGATTACACCCATGCCACAGAACTAAACCCTTCGTTCGATAGAGTTTACTCTCCAGCCACCGACTATTTCATGGCCAACAGCAACATGCACGAGCAGCTTGTCGACTACAATCACGTGCTGCAGGCAGATCCAACCAACCCTTACGCTCTAGCTCTACGCGGGGAAATAAAATACGCTCTCGAAGACACCGATGGCGCAAAAGCTGACTTCAGAAAATCACTTCAATACAAAAGTGATCTCTACTTCGCCCATCTGAGACTAACAGAAATCAGTGTCTTCTCTGAATCTGGCAGCTTATCGACAGCCGATTTCGAGCGAGCGCTAGAGCTGTTTCCAGAGAGCGCTAGAATGCATCACAACATGGGTTTGGCCCTAGATCAGCTTGGATTTACCAAGATGGCTGTGGTCGAGTATAACGAAGCTAGCAGACTCAGCCCCGAGTGGTCGCGACCATATTACATGATGGCCTTTGCCAATCTAGAAAGAGGCGACCACGACGCCGCCATGATCGATCTCGACAAATGCGTCAAGTACGAGCCTACATGGTCTTGGGCCTACGTTATGAGAGCCATGCAGGAGTCAAAAGCCCACGACTATACAGCAGCGATAAAAGACTTAGACCAAGCAATAGCACTTGAGCCCGATAGCAAATGGCTAGAGGCCTGCCGCGCACGACTGAAATTATCATCAGGAGATACCCTGGGAGGCCTTAGTGACTTCATCGGTATCGCTAGCAGGAGAAGTGAGTTTCACATTCTCTTGGCGATGTGGTTCATAGTGGCACAAATGAAGCTAGTTACAATCGGCCGTGAGTCAATCAGACGCAGACTAATTGTCAATGAGTAACTTTCTTCAAACAATCTGCAACCGGTAATTTCAAGAATTTATTTTTTCTACAGAAAAAAACTGTTGCGAACACTAAAAACATCTGCTACAAATTAAGTATCGATGTCACCACTGTTCATTGTGTTCAATGTACTGTTCTGGTCCAAGTTCGATGTTCTGTTCAAGTCCGAATTCAACGTACTGTTAATGTTCGTGTCCAACGTTCTGTTAATGTTCGATGTACTTTTCGAGTTCGAAGTACTGTCCGTGTAATTGTTCAGTTCATTTTGATGTTCATGTCCTCCTTCATGTACGTGTTCGATTTCGGGCTCGAAGTTCACTGTCCGTGTACATAGTTCGTGTCCACTGTACTTAGTTCGTGTACTTAGTTCGTGTACTTAGTTCGTGTATTTAGTTCGAGTACTTAGTTCGATGTTCAAGTCCATGTACATAGTTTGATGTTCTGTTCGATGTGGTGACATCGATACATACACTGTCTAGACAACTGTTCTGTTCAATGTTTTAGTTCAAACCGTTCGATGTATTAGTTCACGTTATTCACGTTCAATGTCCATTGTTCGATGTACGAAGTTCGATGTATTAGTTCACGTTATTCACGTTCAATGTTCAATGTTCGATGTTCGAAGTCCGATGTACGAAGTTCGATGTACGAAGTTCGATGTCCAATGTACGAAGTTCGAAGTACGAAGTCCGACGTTTCACTCTCGAAGGCACCCAGGCTACGGCTTGGGTGCCTTCTTCTTACAACTAATTGTCTTACAATTCAAAACACCCAAAAGCCAAGCTGTTCAACGATTTCGGGCAGCTTGACCCGTTGACAAGCATCTGATAATAACGCACAGCCTTGTATTTGTCAGGCATAAGAAATATAGTGATAATATCTTACGGCTTGTCAACGGCTTAAGGAGCCAGGTTAGTGCGTCTACGAACCTTTTTACTAGTGGCATCAGTCATCCCACTCTCAATCGCAACTATCGCATTGGTTCCGTCAGTGCGAACAAAGGTGTTCACGACCCAACTTTGGCCATGGCCTCTGCCCTTCGATACAAATGATGACGAACTCAACATGCTGCAAGACCTAGTTGAGCCCGGCGACATAATCGTTGAAGCCAACCTGCACAGCTGGCAGTGGATAGCACTTTGCACTTCCACCCTGGGCTCGTCATGGGTTCATACAGCCCTCGTCGACGACGAGAAGAAGCTCTTGACCATGGATGGCGTAGCTGTCCAAACCGATTTTGGCATCTTCAAAAAATGGTCCAGCACCCGCCTGGCGATTATCAGACCACCTTATAGAGACAAGAAACAAAGACACACTGTCATCGCTTCGGTGAAGAAACACTTGGGCAACGCCTACGATCACACATTTGTTAATCCAAATGGCTACTGCAACGGCCTCGTCGGTGCCGCCTTGAACGCCGTTGGCATTCCCGTCAAAACTGTGCGCACATGGGGCAAAGACGTCTACTCAGCCCACAATTTCTTCAAAATTCCAAACGCCACTGTTGTTTGGAATAGTGACCACCATAGACCAAAGCCGAAGAAATTAAGGTCTAAAACACGCAAACTTAACTGGCTTGGGGCATAACCTAAAATAGCGCTGGCAATGGAATCACTCTAAAATTTCTGGAGATTCTTATGCAAAATGGCCGCGCAACCAAACAAGCACCGGCTTCCGCAGGTTTGCGGCTAGGCGAGCTGATTGGGGGCCTTGGCTTACTAGGTAAACGTGAATTGGCTGATGCACTCAAGGTCAGCCACGAGACCGGACTGCCTCTTGGTCGCGTGCTCGTTATGTCAGGCTATCTCAAAGACGACATGCTGGCAGCAGTTGTAGACGCCCAATCAATGATACGAGAAGGGCTGATCGATATTGGCATGGCCAAAAAAGTGCTAGCCGTAGTGAAACAGAAGCAGTGCACTCTCAACCAGGCATTGGTCGAAAGTGGCGTAGACAGCGAAATAAAGCGCAGTAACTTGCTTGGCGATCTGCTTATGGAAGCCGGTTATATCGACGAGAAGCGACTCAAACTTGCTCTTGAGCAGAGCACAGCTACCGGTCTGCCTCTAGGGCGCACCCTGGTGCTCTCAGGCTTGATTCCTGAAGAGCTTCTATCGATTGCTATCAATGCCCAAGTTCTATTGCGCGATTCGCGAGTGTCACGCGCTCAGGCTACACAAAGTCTGCGCTCCGCCTTCAGCAGGCATGTGCCGATTGAAGTGCCATTGGCCGAAAAAGGCTATTACGCCCTGCCAACGCGGCAATCAATTCGCCTCGGCGAGATACTACTTGCCGCTGGCGTACTGTCAGAGCAAGAGTTGATGACAGCCCTAGAATTTGGCTTGGCCAATAACAAACCAGTGGGAGAAGTGCTGACTGACCTGCGCTTTATAGAAGAGGCAACAATCACTGCCGCTTTAGCCCTGCAGAAGATGGTAGCCGAACAAAGCCTCAAACTCGAAGACGCAACCCTCGCGCTCTCAGCCATATATCGCGACGGCATTACTCTTGAAGAAGCGCTGAACAACAGCAGTCCAAAAGATTCACAGAAGTCTAAGTCGAAAAATACCGCAACTCAAACTTTCCCAGAATTCTTACAGCTGACAAAAAATGTCACTACAGATGAACTAAGAAAGGCTTTTGAAGCGGTTTTACTTAACCCTCAGATGGTCGCAAAAATTCTAGATGTCGCTGGGGTTATTGATAAAAACGTCTTACAAGAGGCTTTGAAAAGCTATCAACTTTTCAAACAAGGCCGACTTTCTATCGAGCATGCCTGCGTAGTTTTAGAGTTTTGTCGCAAGAATCAAGTATCAGTTGATGATGCTCTAAAAGCCCTTAATTGGCAGCAGTTAGACCAGATGCAAAAGCCTATTTCTACAAGAGAATATGACTTAGCAAAATGGGCAGAAGCTTGCCGAACAGCTTACGCAATCTACGAGCTTGGCGACCTTGATCAAGCAGAGCAGATGTGGGCTGAAATTCTCGATCGCGCCGAAGAAATCGAAATCAATGATGTGCGTCATCCCCGCGCTAAAGAAGTACTGGCAAAGATCTACGAAACCCAAAACCGACACAATGAAGCTCTCGATCTCTTCCTTGAAAGCCTAAAATCAAAACGAGCATTGTTCGAGGAAAATCACTTTGAGATTGCAGCCACGCTAAACAATGTTGCCAGCCTGGCCTATCGTATCAACGACTTGAAATTATCTGAATTTTACAGCCGTCAATATCTAGTTATGCTTGAGGTTCTATCTGGTCCGACACATCCAAACGTGGCATCAGCTCTGGATAACCTGGGCCTCACATGTCATTTGCAAAATCGCTATGAAGAAGCCGCTGCGCTGTACCAGCGTGCTTTAGATATTTGCACAAACACCTTAGGCTCAGAACACCCATCTACCGTAAGAGTGATGCGCAAGTATGCTGCCACTCTTAAAGCACTAGACAAAAACGAAGAGCTCTCACGCCTCAACGGCGTGGTCGCAGGAACAATCTCAGGCAGCTGGAAAACCCTAAAACTGCCAACAGAAGACAGTTTGTTTAGCGACGCTCCAGTCAACTAAAAACTAACCACTAGAAGCATTTTAGACCGTCACGTTCTTTTCACGTGTTTGCAACTATTGTCATAGCACAGATGTCCCGAAGACAAAAGTTGACGCGACAAATGTTTTTTTAATAGATTACAAACCAGTAAACCAGCGCGTTTACACAACTTACACTGGAGTTCAATATGTCACATTTCGAACAGCATGAAGCAGTAAAAGCAGGCGAAGGCAGCGCAGCAGCAATCTCTTCAAAACTCTTTGAAGACACCTATCAAAAGGCTGGTGGCGGCGGTCACGCTGGCAAAGCCGATGCAGCAAGTTCTGACAGCAAAGCGGCAGGAAGCGAACCCAGAGGGGGTAGCAGCACAAGTGGCGGCAGCGATACTTGCATTGAAATCAAACCGCTCAAGCAAGGTAGCTAAAGGCTGCGAACCTGCATTTCACCCCAATTAAACTACTTTGTAGCAGTAATTTTTCCCTCAAGAAATCTGACTGCCTCCGACAATTGATTGTCGTTAGCAGCACCGTAATCAAGATTCTCTGCTGATTTAACTTCAATATCAGGCGCAATGCCGCGATCTACAACATTTAAATCTGACTTGTGATCAGGGTTTGGTTTAACATCTTCAGCGGTAGCTTCAACAGGCTCGCGCCCGTCACCTAGCCACTTTCCATCAGGAGTGTAGTATCGACCTGCTGTCAGCGACAAGCAGGTCGATAGTGGCATATCGTAATAAATTTGAGCTACACCTTTGCCATAGCTTCTGACACCAATTAAGGTGGCACGTTTGTTATCGTGGAGGGCCGCTGCTAACATCTCTGAAGCGCTAGCCGAGTTATCATCTATCAGCACTACGATTGGCTTGTTCTGCCAAACGTTGAGCTGCCGCGGCCGAATTTCTTCCTTTACTTCTTTACCCGGTTCCTCATTCAGAACTTTCATCATGTTCGGCTCTAAGCGATAACGTACAGTCTGGTAATCGGTAGACCCAGCAGTACCAGTGTCACGCGAGCCCGCACCTGTGCCAGAGCGACTTTTCATAGCTACCAAGTCACCAGTATCAAGCATCATACTGACTATAGCCAGGCAGCTATCAACGCTTCCTCCACCGTTGCCGCGAACATCAAAGACTAGAGCTTGAGCGTTCTTTACTTTTTCAAACTCTTTCTGCACCAGGGCAACAATGTCACTATGAACAAAATTCTCTAAGCGCACATAGGCAATGGTGTTCTTCTTTTTCTCGCTAGTCACTAATTGCGATTTAACAGACTGCACATTCATTTTGCCGGGTATCATGGCAAATTCAAGTTCTTTGCCCTGGCGACGAACAGTAAACTTGATTAGTTGACCCATGTGCTTGCGGGTGTATTCGCCGATTTCAGTTGCTGGCACTTTGAGACAATCCAAAGAGTCTAGCTTCAGAATCTGATCGCCACGCTTTATACCAGCCCTATCAGCCGGACCACCAGCAATCAACATCCGCACTACAACTGGCTTCTTCTTGCCGTTCATGATCATGCCGACGCCAGAATAAAGGCCGTTTTGCGAGTCTTGCTTCTTGGCTACCTGCTTAGAGTCAAGAAATTTAGTGAAGGGATCGTCGAGAGTCTTGAGAATCTCATTGGAGTACTTGACTGCATCAGCTTCGTTTTTGATTTTATCGTCGTATTTATGCTCAAAGCTCAACCAATCTTTCATTGCAGCTTGGTCAAAAAGATTGTCGTGGGTGGTCTTCCAAACTCGATGATAAAGGTCTTGAGGGGTGCACCAGATTCGTTGAAAGAACCAAAATTGCACGACATAAACGGCAGCAATCATCAGCAAGGCCGATTTCAGCCGGGCGTGTTTTCCCAGAAAACTTTTCTCTTCCTTGCGAAGTTTTGGCTCTTTAATTGGCGGATCAACCATATCTCACGAAATGTCGACGTACTATGTATAAACATTAGCTGATTGTGCACTGAAATGTTAGAGACTGCATTAGAATTGACTCCAACAATTGACAATTTACTTGGGTTACTGAGTTCAGCTCAGTAACACTTAAGGGGGACCAATGGAAGCAGAGAATAACGCAGGACGCGTAATTCGTGTTTCTATTCAACCAAGTTCAAATTCTTCCAGCAATTCTTCTTCACAGGCTAGCGCAGCTCCAAGTCTATTTGAAGATCCTATTTGCCATATGCTGGTCGAGCGAGAAACAGCTGCAGATGCAATAGTTTTTCAAGGCAATACTTACTACTTCTGCAATCTCAATTGTTCAACCAAATTTTCACGAGCCCCCTTGCGCTACAGTGGTAGCTCCGCAGAAAATCCAGACGAACAAGCACAAGCAGCGCAAACACAAGACGGCCAAACACAAAAAGAGCTAGGTCAAACAGAGCTAGCGCAAGAACAGCCTAGCACTACTCAAGCTTCAGTGGCTGGCTCTGAAGCGAGCAAGCAAAACCAGTTTACTTGCCCGATGCATCCTGAAATTATTACGACAAAGCCTGGCCCTTGCCCACTCTGCGGCATGGCCCTAGAAAGCCTTGATGCCAGCCAAACAATAGAAGACGACAGCGAATTAATCGACATGACCAGGCGCTTCAAATTAGCCTTGGCTTTCACCATTCCCTTGTTTGCCTTAAACCTGCCCGACATGCTCGGCCAACCTAACCTTTTTGGACCTCAACTCGCCAATCTGCAATTGACCAACTGGCTACAGTTCGCCCTGGCCACACCGGTGGTTGCCTGGTTAGCTAAACCATTCTTTGAAAGAGCATTAGACTCAATCAAAAACAAAAGCTGGAACATGTTCACTTTGATTGGCAGCGGTGTTGGCGTGTCTTATCTCTACAGCGCTGTCGCCACAATAGCACCAAATATAGTGCCAAATACAATTCATAAAGCAGCCGCCATGCATGGCAATATGGTTGGCAACTACACCTATTTCGAGCCTGCTGCTGTTATTACTACTTTAGCCCTGCTTGGCCAAATACTAGAGCTCAAAGCCCGAAAGCAAACTGGCGCAGCCATTCGTGAACTGATGGCCCTGACTCCGCAAGTGGCTCACTTTATCAAAATAGATGAAAGAGAAATCGACATAGCTGTATCAAAACTAGAGCGTGGCGATAGACTAAGAGTGCGTCCTGGCGAAAGCATACCCACTGACGGAATAGTTATCAGCGGCCAATCTACTGTAGACGAGGCCATGCTTACTGGTGAAGCTTTAGCTGCCAGCAAAAAAGTTGGCGATACTGTCATTGGTGGCACTATCAATCAAACCGGCTCACTGATTATCAAGGCAACCAAAGTCGGCAACGAAACGATTATAGCTGGCATCATCAAGCTTGTAGCCCAGGCCCAGAGAAGCCGCGCCCCGGTGCAAAAGAAAGTAGACCAGATTGCTAGCTATTTCGTACCGATTGTTGTTGCTATTGCGGCGGCAACGTTTTTTGGTTGGATGCTAATTGGCCCACAACCAGCCTTTGCCTATGCTTTTCTCAACGCCGTAGCTGTACTAATTATCGCTTGCCCCTGCGCCCTTGGTCTGGCTACGCCAATGTCAATTACAGTAGCCATCGGTAGAGGTGCTAAAGCAGGAGTACTCGTCAAAGATGCTCAATCTTTAGAAGAGTTGCGCTTGGTCGATGTTTTAGTAATCGATAAAACTGGCACCCTAACGGAAGGAAAGCCGACCGTCACGGCTATTGAGATCTTAGATCCAAAAGCAAACAATGCACTGCCTAGCAGCTCACTTGCCGATGGTGACAATGCCATTACAAGAGATAGTAGCTCGATTGAAATAGAAAAAGGCAGCTCTGAAGAAATCTTGCGATTGCTACAGCTAGCGGCTTCTGCCGAAGCCAGCAGCGAACACCCATTAGCCCGAGCGATTGTGGCGGCCGCCCAAGAGAAAGGCTTAGAACTACTGGCCACCAAAGAATTTCAAGCCATTCCAGGAGAGGGCATCAGCGCCCTTGTTGCTGGCAAGAAAATTGTTGTTGGTCACTTCCGCCAGAGAAATCAAAAGGAACATACTAGCCAGACTAATCGGAACGCGCAGATCGAACAGACAAGCCCGATAGGTCAAAAAAGCAGCTGGCAAGAACGTATCAACTATTTCAGCGAACAAGGAGCAACAGCTGTCTTGCTTGAAATAGACGGCGTTATCAGCGCCCTTATTGCTATCAGCGATCCCATTAAAAACAATGCCATAGAGTCAATTAGCGCTCTACAAAAACAGGGCATAGCTGTGCACATGCTCACTGGCGATAACGAAAAAACCGCTCGCGCTGTGGGCGAGAAGCTAGGCCTGAAGATAATCTCCGCCGAAGTCACTCCTGGAGGCAAACACGACTACATAGCCAAACTTGTTGATTCCGGAAAAAGAGTAGCGATGGCAGGCGACGGCATAAATGACGCTGCCGCGCTTTCCCGAGCAAATGTTGGCATAGCCATGGGCAACGGCACCAGTGTTGCTATTGAGGCTGCAGGCATAGTACTGGTCAAAGGAGACTTGCAGGGTATCGTCCGCGCCATCAAACTGAGCCAGGCTATGAGCAGCAATATCAACCAAAACCTGCTTCTAGCTTTTGGCTACAATGCAGCGGCAGTCCCGATTGCTGCCGGTTTACTCTATCCCATCTTTGGTCTTTTGCTCAACCCTATGGTAGCTAGCATGGCCATGTCACTGAGTTCTGTTTCAGTCATAGCCAACGCTCTGCGCTTGCGCCAAATCAAACTTTAGCCAGAAGTAAGCAAGAACAGCTAACTACGACCACTAATCAGCTATAGGCAAGCTAAGCTTTAGCCAACGGCCAGTGGTGCCAGGGCATTCATCATCTGTACGCCTGTAGCTCCGAGCTCTTTCAATCTTTCTTTGACCTTGTCACTATTGAGGCCTTGCTCGTTAAAGGCGCTGCCTTCAGAGTAAACAAAGCGCGGAATAACAACACAGCGGAAATCGAGCATCAAAGAGTTAGCGATACTCATCACAGACATGTAGCTTGAGTGGCCTCCAGCGGCGCATACAAAGCCCACAACTTTGCCTTCCCAGGCCTTACCGGTCAGTTCAATCAAATTCTTCAAAGCAGCTGAGCAAGAGTAGTTGTAGACAGGAAAAGCAACAAGAATGCAGGCGGCTTCTTTTACTTTGGTCTGCACCTTAGCAACTAGCGGATTAGCGTAGCAAGCGCCAGCATCGCAAATTGGCAAGTCATAGTCGCGCAGGTCAAGAAACTCTTTGTCGGCGCTTGCTGGTAGTTGAGCAAATACCTCACTGGCCATAATGCGGCTGCGGCTAGCGGGGTTGAGGCTGGCGCTAATGACTAGAATCTTGTTTGACATATGCTTCTCCTTGTGGCCGGACAATTATAGCGTCAATCCTCCACTGGCCAGCTAACCAGAAAGCTTAGATCGTTACGCGGGGCAACTTACAGCTCTTGAAGCGCTCATAAGGAATTTTGCCATTCAACAAAACGCCGCCATAAGAAGTGCTTGCTGCACTCTTGGAACCGGCGCAAACAGCTTCTTTTGAACGAATGAGAATAGATCCTCTTTGCGATACTAAAAATTCACCATAGTAGCTATCTTCTAACTCAATCAAGAGGCGATCACACATCTCTTTGTTGTGTACAACTTTCCCAATCAAACGAGCCTGGCTAAAGGGTTCAAGCACAGGAGCCACAGAGGGAGCCTTAAGGGAAGACTTGATTAGGGCGGCTGGCCCATGATGACCAATTTTAGCGAGAGCGATTTTGAAAGCATCATTAGACTTAGCCTCAGCTAAAGACTCAACACTCTTCTTGCCGCCATTCATAAGTCCGCTCAGCTTCTCCAGCCAACTTATACGGCTGTCGCAGAAACCAGCAGAATTGCCATCGCTGGCTGTTTCATACCATTCACAGCGGAAGAAATCAGGTTGCTCAAAGTATGTATAGAAGCGAATAATTCTGGCCGCTTCGCCCGGTTCGCCCACTTTTTCGCGCATTCTGACTACACCAAAATCTTGGTATGTTTTCAGATTGGCGTAGCGCTCGCAAACGCCGATTATTATTTCGCGACCAGTTTTGGCCATGAAGACTCCCGCAATACCTTACCCATAATACCAAGCGGTAAGGATTAGCCAGTCAAGACTAGCCGGTTTAATCTAAACCACACGGCTTAAATAGGGGCAGATTCTTCTCTAGCCATGCTTTTAAAATACTCTTCCAGCACCGGGGCGACCTCCGCTACATCACTGTAACGATTCACCTGCACTAAGTTACAACCAGCAATCATGGCCGATAAGCGTCTCTCAGGTAGCGGCCGATAAAGACATAGCACTGGAATCTTAGCCTGGGTAGCGAGTCCAATCTCATAACCGACACCAAGGCTGGGATTGGTCACCTCGGCCACAACACAATCTGATGCCAACAACCAGGCAACATCGCGATCATGAATGGCCTTATCGCTCATGGTTTCTCCACCAGCTAACAGATTTGGACTGCCAATTAGTTCTGTGCTTATAGTGCCGTACTTTCGCAGCTCATCTATGATCTGCTCATAAATAGGCTGATCGCTACGCCCTGCAGTGATTGAACCAGCAAAGTAGATTTTTAGCACGCACCTGCACTCTTAAAAACGACTTGAGAAAGTATAAGCCTTAAGCGCTAAGGCCTATGGTTTGGAGAAATACTTGAGTACTCAAGTATTTTTTTAAGAGCAGAAGTGTAAGCCAACTGAAAGTAAGCCCATGGATGTCAAGTTTTAGGGCAAAAAAAGTCAAAAAAAATCCAAAAAAAAAGAAAAGCAGGAAGAAGCTATTGCTAGCTTCTTCCTGCCTAAACTTATGACTTAGGTTTTAGTTAGTGGAAGGACAGGCTGTTAAACCTTCACAACCACCCGTGCTGGCAGAGTCTTGATGCTCACCATGCCGTCTTGTATTTCTGCCGCTTCGCCGTTGACGGTGACTTTTACAGAGGCGTTAACAGTAACACTGCTAGCGCCTTTTCCCGCAACGCAACTGAGGGTGCCTACAGCCAAATCGATGGCAGACGAAACTGAACCGTCGATCTGATAGACCACCTCCGCATTTTCACGACGAGCGGTGAAAGACAACTTACCGAAGTAAGTTGGCAGATTGGTGATTGAAACCCCTTTATCAAGCCAGTCTGGCTTGATACCAGCCGCCAAAACGAGCTTCTTGTCGCGCTCGTAGACAAAGAGGTTGCGCACACTGCGCAGAAAGTCTGAGCCCACCCAACCATGAGGAGCGTCGCCGATGAAGCGCGGAGTGAGCGGATCGCGGTAAATCACCTCGGCCCAATGGTTCCAATGCCTCGGGCGACGATGGCCCATGAAATAATCGATTGCCGCATGAGCCTTTTCCAGCTCACCAAGGCGCACGAAAGTGCCCACAGAACGCCATTCATAGGGCGTGTAGTCAACCCAGTCAACTTCCCCATCCCGGCGCCGCTGAAAGAACTTCCAGTAGCGAGCGAAGGTCTGCTCAAGCTCTTGCGGCAAGGCAGAAAACACTTCGCACGGGTCAAGGCCGATGGTGGTTGAGGTCGGGTCAAGATCGCCGAGATCTGCCGCCCCAGGGATGTAATCGATACCATGGAAGCGCATCGAATTCGTCACCGAGGCAAGCAAGTCACGACGGAAGGCATCGCGGATGGTGACAAGCTTGAGCACCTGATCATCTTCACCCAGCTCAAGGGCCGCCGATACAGCGTCATCCAAACCCTTCATAGCGAAGAGGTTATCCCAGTTTGAATGGGCCGGATGTGCCGAATAACCTTCGTGGCTAATCGACGGAGGCAGAATGCCGTGCAAATGCTGATGCGAGCGCTCATGAGCCGGAGCTTGGTCCAGCTGTTCCAGGCGGTGATCACGAGCTGCCAGAGCCTGCATGTTCTGCTGGCGTAGCACATCAATGTACTCCACGGCCTTAAGAATACGCGGGAAGATACCAGCCAAGAACTCCTTATCGCCGGTGTAGCGATAGTATTCCATCACCATGTAGATGAACTCACCATGGCTGTCATGCTCAGGAGTGGGGTCAGAGCCGCGCTTATCCACGCAGCAAGGCACCTTGCCATTGGGGTACTGATAGGGAGCGAACCAGTCTATGAACTCGCGCACCTCAGCCACAAATCCGTGCTGCAGCAAGGCTGCTGAAGTGAGCGAACCGTCACGAATCCAGGTGCGGCGGTAGCAGCGCGACCCTGGCTGAATAGCCGGGCCATCGCGATTGATGAGAATGTAAGCGAGCTGACTTTTGATCGTAGCGTTGAGCTCGGCAGCGGCCGGAATATCAATACCGACTTTGTCGAGCTTGCCGCGCCATTCTCGCTTGCTTGCCGCCAGAGCATCCTCAACTTCGTGCAAAGCTGAGTAACGTGAGTAGGGCACAGCAATGTCGAAAGTCACTTCTTCGTGAGCATCCAACTCATAGCTGTACATCAGGGCACCAGAGCCAAAGCCACGAGTGTCAGCCAAACCACCGTACTCGGGCAAGAGCCCATAGTTGAGGTGTTCGACAATGTCACCAGTGGCCAGAGTGGTAGCCCCAAAAGCATCGGCCCGACTGAGCGTGCGCACCTTCAGGCTGTCGCCAACATAGACCGTGTCACCGGCATGGGAGAAGGTGTGGATGGGCGTGTGACCACCCGGGGTGTTGAGGAACTGCCAGGGCGGATTGACCTGGAATTGCCGGATAGCCAAGAACAACTTGCCAGTCTGCTTGACGCCGGTGCGGTTGATGACCTTGTAGCGAGCGTAGAGGGTGGCGTCTTCTCTCGGGCCCAATGCGAAAGCCTTGACCTCAAGGGCGAGCTTCTCGTGTACACGCTTGACCACGGCAATAGGAAGATAGCCTTCTTCCAGGTGCTGCTCATGACGACCGTGCTTCCAGGTCAGCAGTTCGCTGCCATCATGAATGAAAGGCTCGATTGAAGCAGTCTGGCGACCGAGCTCAAGCAGGCCCTCTTCGTTGATAATTGCCTCCTGCCGACCGCCACTGACACCGACCACAGTCCAGAAAGACTGCTCCTTATCGAAGTAACGAGGGAAGAAGCCAGCGGGATGATCGCGAGCGATGCGGCGCCAGAACTCATTGGCATTGGGGGCATAGTCGAGGCCCATGAAACGCACTGAGCGAACACTGTAGCCTTTGCCGCCACTCGATTTGCGCAAGACAAGGCGCAGGGCCTTAATGTCACAGTCAGGCAAGCGCAAGTACTGGCGACCGCCACCGGCACCAATCATGGTGTCAATATTGCGCCAGGCACCGCGCTCACCTTTGATCTGCACTTGATAGTTGCGAGCATGATGGTCGCCCCAATCAATCAGCACAGCACTGAGTTCTCGCACTTCGGGGAAAGTGAAGACCAAACCCTGGCGCTCGCTCAAGCCGCTCTGCCAGAGCGAATAGTCATCGCCATCAAGAACATTGATGGCATCTTTGCGCGACGAGCTCGCCCAGACCTTCGGCTTACCCATGGCCTTAGAGGCACTGGGGCGCTCCTCAAAGGAGAGATCGCTGAAGTAAATGCTGCCCTTCCCTCCAGTGCTCGCAGTGAGAGTTAGGTCGATGTAAGCCACTTCGGCCAGTGGTTCTTTGCTCGGCCCCCAGGCGTATGAGAAATGCCGAGCTTTGTTAACGAGCACCTGCTTTGTGCCGCTGAAAGCGAAGTGTGGCCGATTTACCCACCAGACATTGTCGGTAGATTGGTCGAGCAACTTAATTTCCAGGGTGTTGACAGGGCTTTGTCCGGCAACGGCGAACTGAAAGACGTAGTTGTCTGGCAGCTTGATTGCCACAGGCACACGCACGATGGCATGACCGGCACCGTTGAACTCGAAATCTAGACGCACAGCACGATCGGGCTTGTGCTGACTGAGCGTGGCTTTAACGCCATCGCTCAGTACCAGTTTGCAAGTATTGGTCTTGAGTTGAATTTGCATTGTCTGCTCCGGTTGGCACCACCAACTCGCCCTAGCTCTTGAAGCTAGCAGGCGAGCTGATGGCGTTTAGCCTTGATTGTGTTGATAGCATCAAAAAACTGCTTACTGATGCTATCTTCACTAGACTATTAGCGGCGATTAGCCTTGATCATGGCCCGATACCAAAGACCGCTGTCTTTGACAGTGCGCACCAGAGTCTGACGGTCCACATGGACCATACCAAAGGTCTTGGAATAGCCGAGGGACCATTCCAGATTGTCCATCAAGCTCCAGGCGAAGTAGCCCCGCATGTCGACACCGCCGGCGATGGCGAGTTCGATGGCGCTGAGGTGCTCGTGGATGTAGAGCATACGACGGTTGTCGTGCACGCCCGTGGCCGTATTGGTGTCAGCCAGCGCCGCCCCGTTCTCGGTGATGTAGATCGGCGGCAGGGTGTATTCCTGGTTCATGGCCAACAGCATGCGCGTCAGAGCAGCCGGGCAGATTTCCCACCCCATCAGCGTCTCTTCGGCAGCAGGCACCTTGATCACGCGACCGCGGGCATTGACCACCAGGCGCAGATACCAGTTGATGCCGAGGTAATCGATGGGCTGAGCAATCAGCTCCATGTCTTCGGCAGTGATGGAAACACCGGTCTCGGCCGCTTCCTCCAGGACAGTATCGGAATACTTGCCCTTGAGGATGCCATCGAGGTAGATGGCATAGTTGCGCTGCCACATCTTGCGAGCAGCCTTAGCAGCCGCTTTGGTGGCGGGTTCAACCGGCACCAGGTTGACGACGATGCCGACATCGAGGTTGCTGTTGATAGAGCGAATGCGCTTGGTGGCGAGGCCATGAGCAATCATCAGCGTGTGCGCCACGGTGACGCGCAGCTTGGGATTGCTCAAACCAGGAGCCAGACCGTCACCGATGTAGCCGGCGACAATCACTTCCGGTTCGTTGAAAGTGCACCACTTCTTGACGCGATCGCCCAAGCGACGCACCACCACTTCGGCGAAATCGGCGAAGTGCTCAGCCACAGCCCGGCTGGTCCAACCGCCGATGTCTTCCATGGCCCGGGGAAGGTCCCAGTGATAGAGCGTCAGGTAGGGTTCGATGCCCTGGGCCAGAAGCTCGTCGACCAGGTCAGAGTAGAACTGCAAGCCCTGCTCGTTGATGGCGCCAGTTCCGTTGGGGATAATGCGCGGCCAGGAGACCGAGAAGCGATAGACCTTGTGGCCCATTTTCTTGATCATGGCCACGTCTTCTTTCATGCGATTGTAGTGATCGCACGCCACTGCACCGTTGTCGAGCAACGGGCGAGCAGTGAAGTAGTCTTCCCAGATCGAAGGGCCACGGCCGTACTTGGCCTGGTCCACAGCACCTTCAATCTGATAGGCCGAGGTGGAAGCGCCAAAGACGAAGCCCTTGGGCAAGTTGTAGCGACGCACAGGCACGGGGCTGTGGGCGGCGCTGAATTGAGGAAACACATAGCCCATGCGGCTAGCCTTTTTGCCTTTTGCGACAGTCGCAGTTCTAGCGACGGCACCAGAAGCGGTGCGTGAGTTTTTGCTCGTGTTCATGATAATACCTCGTTGAGTGGTTAGAGAGTTGGTAAATCTATTTCGCGAGCCAGCCGCCCTGAAAGTCTGCCTTGAGCAGAGCTCTCACGAGGGCCGGGTCACGACGCATGGTGTTCCAGACCAAGCCGGAGCGGTAGTTCTCGATCATGAGCACTATCGGCCCCTGGTCGATGGCAATGCGCTCAGCGTCGACCCATCCAGAGCGCAAACTGGCGCCGAAGGTAGGATTGAAAGCATCAGCAAAGCCGTGCATAGAGAAAAGTTCGGGCCGATTCTTCAACCAACCACGAATGGTGCTGAGCACGAGCATCGGTGCGAAGGGCAACGAGCTGATGGCAGCGGTAGGGGCAATGGTGCCATCGTCATGACCTGCCGGGCAGCCCCGTTCTCTGTACCAAGAGAAGGTGCGTTCCTTGCCGTCCACAATCTTGGTGACATCGCCCGGTCCATCACAAGCTGTCAGGCCCCAGTTCAGGCGGTCGTAGCCACGAAAACCCTGGGGGTTCTCGACAGCGTACTGATGCTGAGCCAGAGTCGCCCGCTTGCTGTTCTCGAAATAATCGATGCCGAGCTTGCGGTTGAGCTTGTCTCTGATACCGCGAAAGTCGATGAAACTCTGCGGAAACTGGTAGCAAAAGAGCGGCTGCCCCGGCATGCTGACATAGGTTTTGCCGTCCTGCTGAGCAAACTCTGGCTTGGCAAAGAGAGCATCCCACGAAGCGGCCGGAGCCGGGTAGGTGGGCGATCCGATAGCCAGAAGATAGAGCAAAGGCGCTTCGCTATAGCCAGCGTAGACGCTGGGAATCAAGCCACCCTCCGGCGTCCAACCGTGGCCAATCAGACCACTCTCGCGCACGAGCCAGCTCCACTCCACACGGTTGTAGAGCTTGTCAGCCAGGTCACGAATCTCAACTTCCTCAGGAGACTTGCCACGGTAGAAATAGCGGGCGAAACGAACGCCTGCCATCAGCAATGCCGTGTCGATGCTCGACAGTTCAGAATTCCAGAACTGAGGCGCTGTGGCCCGAGTGCCGGTAGCCGGGTTGAGGAAGTGATAGAAGAACCCACGATAGCCGTTGACGCCCTCGGTCTGCTCACCCTGGGGAACGTTCCAGAGAGTGCGCAATACCCTAAGGGTGTAAGCAGCGGCTTCAGTACGACTGACCCAGAGACGCTTGCTGGCGGCGCCATAGGCGCTAAGAGCGAAACCCACACCAGCGATGGTGGCAGGCCCGTCCAGACGAGTGCGGTCGAGAATGAGACCGGTGGTCTTATCCTGGTAGTCGAGGAAGTATTGAAAGTGTGCGCGCTGCACCCTCTCAAGCATCATGTCATTGCTGGCACTGATGTTACGGCCGATCACAACAGGCCCCCGCCGCGTCTTAGCTGCGGTGTTGGCCTTCTTGCTGGCGCGCTTCTTGCCCTCTTCTCTAATCGGGGGTGACCCGATGCGCGAGAGAAGCGGGGCATGTATTTGTAATTTATGGCGTCCCATGTTGTTCTCCACTTCTTGTGAATGTGGTTTTTGAGATTAGAAATACGGCCCGCCCTGGGTTCAGGGCAGGCCTATAGAAGCTTTGTGGAAGCCTGGCGCTGAAGGCTTCACGCTGGAAGCTCTACGTTTAACGCTCTGCGTTAGAGCTCCCAGGTGAATGCGTCAGCCTACTTGGAGGCGCGCAACTCCCACTCGCCACCGCCCTTGAGCTCAAGAACGGTGTCGTGGTGTTCCAGCAAACTGCTGCGGTGACCGACACTGATGACTGTGCTCCCGACGCTGCTGAGCAGGGTATAGAGAAGTCTTTCGTTAGCGTCATCCAGGGCAGAAGTGGCTTCGTCGAGAAAGGCGTAGGCAGGCTTGGCAAGAATCACTCGAGCAAAGCTCAAGCGCTGCTGCTCACCAAGGGAAAGCTTGTCGCGCCAGTCGTGTTCGACATCAAGGCCGCCAGACTGCATGGCGAGATCTGGCAGATTGACGAGCTTGAGCAGAGCCAACAGTTGTGTGTCGCTCTGCCTCGTGTTCGTCATGGGGTAACACAGCGCCTTGCGCAGGGTCGACTTGGGAACGAAGGGCCGCTGAGGAAGAAACATCAGCTTCTCCCGCCCTGGTCGCTCGATGCGTCCGCTGCCAGCTTGCCAGAGTCCGGCAATGGCGCGCAGAAGCGATGATTTTCCGCTGCCGCTCGGCCCAGTGATGAGCAAAGATGAGCCAGCTGGCACCGACACCGTCAATGACGAAATCAGTGTGCGCGTAGCATCCGGGCTTAGCACCGAAACGTTAGTGAGGGCGAGACGATCTGACTCAATCAGTTCGATTTCTTTGCAAGGCAGCGAGCACTTGTCGGCCAGGGCGTCCATTGACTCAAGAAACGAGCCAAGGCGATTGACGTTGGCAGTGAAAGCACTGATGCCGATGAACTGACCAATGATCAAGGTCATGCCACCGAAGACCTGGGCGAAGGCCATACCAGCTCTGGTGATGTCACCAAACTGCATGTCGCCGGCAAAGTAGAGCGGGGCAATCACTGCAGCAGGAATGAGCACCACAAGAGCATTATAGTTGGTGGTGAAAAAGCCCAGGTTGCGGTTCAGAATCATCATCAGCTCGAGGTTGCCGATGGCGTCTTTGACAGCGCGAAAGACTTGCAACTTGGCACGCCGCTCACCACCGTAAAAGGCAATCGACTCAACATCGCGCCGCACATCGGTCATGACGTAGCGCAAATCAGCTTCGAGCTTGGTGTGCTGAAACTGCAAGTCAACCAGTCGGCGGCCGATATAGAGCGTGAGAAAACAGCCAAACAGCGAGTAGACGATGACGACGAAGGTGAGCATTGCCGAGATGGTGTAGAGCACACCAACGAAGCTCACTACAGTGATAACGGCGTCGAGCACAGCAATAGACAGCCCCACGGCAGAATTGCAAAACGTCTCGACGTCTTGGGTCAACCGCTCATCGGGATTGTCCATGTTGGGGTCAGAGCTGATCTTGTAGTAAGCGCGATTGGCGAAGTAGCGACTGATCAGGTGTTGTGACAGCCAGCGACGCCAAACCAAGGAGAGTTTCGTACGCAGAAACTGGTAGTAGATGATGATGGGAGTAGCCACCAGCAACGCTGCTGCGTACGTGAATAAGAAGACATAATACTGGCCAACATCACGCAACTGCAGTGCAGTAGCGAACTTGCCAGCGATGTAGTTGATGTAGACGTTGACCGCAGAGACACCCGAGAGCAACAGCAAAACAGCCACCAAGAGGGCGATTCCTCGACCTTTCTGTGACGAAACCCAGAAGGGTTTGGCAATTGCATAGAGGCGTTTCCAGGTCAGCGAGTTGGTCATATCGTTCATGACGTTTCTCTCTTTCTGGGTTAGACATTAGAAAGGCAGATGTGTTGCCGCTCTTGACTCAAACCTTCAACAGTTCACCCGGGGTGAAAGAGAATTTGAGTGATAAGAGTCGGGGGTAGGTTCTATCTGCGTGACTGTAAATTAAAAGAGAATTTGTATAGAACTCATGAATATCACCTTTAACTTCCTATTCTCAAGATGACGACAGGCGCGTAATGTACTAAGCCAATTATCAAAACGGCTACAACTAAAACTCTTCAGCGCCGCTCTGGTAACGCCTCTTGGCTTTTGACAACCAAGAAGACGAAAAGCCGCATGACATCAAAAGTGCTTAAAGTTTAGATGTCAGGAAAAACCAGAAAATCTGAGCGGGAATTTTCACGCAGCGATTACATTTAGGCAAAGGTTTATGGCACGCGCTTAAGCTCGCCAGCAGAACAACTAGCAAGGATAGCGTCAACATTAGCTCGCAGTAGCAGAGATAGGTTCATTACAAACGGCAGCCGACGAGGGGCAAACCGTGACTAGTAGCCAACAAAGTTACTTCTCAAGAGACTTTGCTCAGTTGAACCATAAAGCAAAACCAGGAAAATGATTGCCAAATTCGCCGCGCAAATCTCTCCAGGTTTGGCCACGGCTCAGTTTGCCTTCTTCTAGATAGGGCGCTGCAGCCGAGCCTTGCACCCAGAGCACAAGGTCAAATCGTTGCGGCTGCAAAAATACTTTGCGCAAATTGATACCGCGATGGTCACTGTCGCTACCGCGCCAAAACGGAATCAACAATTCTCCTGACAAGATCTTTTCGCTCTCTGTCATAATTCCAGACCAGGCTAAAACCATTTGCTCAGTCACACGAGCGTTAGGAATCACACCTGTTTGCCGGGGATTAGGCAACCATTCGTGATCATCATCTTCTTCTGCCATGATCCACTTCCAGGTCTCGCGACTCTGATCAATCACAGCCTGAAGATGATCTAGTGCTGAAGCCATTCTCTTCGGCTCAATCACATCACAACTGATCAAATGTATCAAAGCAACTAAATCCAAGATTTCCACGTCACCTGCGCCAATTGTGCGAATACGCTTAGACTGACTCAAAAATTGATAGGGAGTATCCACCTTGTTGAAAAACAAATGAGCTGTGCGCTCGAAAAGATCTTTGCTGTCGTGCGCTAAATAAATATCGCAAACGCTCGAGAGCAAGTGGCAATAACCCCTGAGCCAATGCACATCTCCGCGATCAAACTTGATGAAAAATTGCTCTGCTTTTTCAATTGGAACATTAGAGTTATTGGTGAGCTTGGCATAGACTTTCCACAGACTTCTATTATCGTCACTGCCCTGTACATTGGTTGATTGCTCACTAGCCTTCTGATCGTACTGCTTGTCCTGACTACTTTTCTGTGCCTGATTGATTTGACCATGCTGACCGGTACCATTCAAGTCTAATTTGATCATGCCGAAGTGCAGCGGCAATTTGACGTCAGCATCGCTAATCGGTGCCAGCGTAGATTCGGCCTGCATCAATTGCTTTTGAAAAGTCTCGACGATCTCGCGCAGGTTGAAGTAGCTAATGGTCTTGGAATTTTCATTGGTAGCCGCTGGTAGGCGCAAGAAAGGCAGAACAAATCCGTGATTTCTATAAGTGCGAACACCATAACGGGTAAAAGACTGCCCCATACCCTCTACAGCACGCAGAAACTGCAATACACCCAGGCCAAAGCGAGCTTGATCGTCACTGCCATGCTCTTTCAAATGAGCCACAAGTGCCACTTCACCTTCTTTTAGTCGACCATCTAAGAGATATTTTTCGACCAGAGGTATGTCTTTAACTGTAGTAGACACTTCTATCACTTCCTTCTTAACGGCCGGTACGCTTGATTCTGGTATGGCGGCATAGGCAACCGCAGTGTAGTTAACACTCAAGAGCGTCGCCAGCAATCCTGCACTAACCGCTCTCTTTAATCTGTTCATGCCATTCCCTTTGTTATTGCTGCTTATTTTGCACTCGTTCGATTGCTTAAGCCTGATCTAGATCTATTTGTTCACTTCGTCTGTTTTGACTGCCAACTTCTAATCAGTCTAGGTAACACAAGCAAAGATTAGGCGGGGGAAAGAACAGTTGTCGAATTGATCACTCAATCAACGATGAACGATCAGCAATCAACGATCAGCGATCAATTTGGCTGGCAGATTTTTCACCCTAGAATGGCAATTTTTGTCTACGATCGGCATCATTTTTTAGGACGTGAAAGTACTGTGACACCCAGTCTCCATGAGTTCTTTCACGAGTTTTTCACGAACGCCAGGTGATCATGAACGAGTTGGCAGCGGCGACAAACTCAAACCGCAAACTTACTAAGCAAAATTTGGCCATAGAGAAGGAGCTTGTTCATGAACGACAACGTCAATCACTCACATCAAGTTGAAAATGTCCGTGATAGCGGTGCGGAGAAAGCAGCAAGTTCATCGGCCGCTGAGGCCTACAGTCAAAACGTGCGACCAGAAATGCCTAAGGGCTCAGATACTGCCGCTGGAAGCTTGCCTAAAGCTAGCGTAGATGACAAAGGCATTTCTTTCGGACCCACAGACAATGGCGCCAAAGCCAACATGCAAGGTAGTACAAAGAACAGCGACGGCTCAAGCGTTCAATCAAGCACCTCCAGTGATGGCACGAGAGAAAGTTCGAGATTTGACGAAAACGGCTTTAAGACTAATTCTGAGACCAAGCGACCAGACGGCAGCTCTATTAATACGAGCTACGAAAAAGATGGCAGCAAAAACACTAATGTCTTTGACGCTGATGGCAATCGCATACAATCTGAAAGCAAGAAGGCTGACGGATCATCAGACAATTCAACCTACCGCCAAGACGGTACGAGAGACACCAACCACTTTGACAAAGATGGCAATCTCACCAATTCTGAAACCAAGCGCCCTGATGGCAGCTCTATCAACACAAAATACGAGAGCGATGGAAGCAGAAACACCAATGTGTTTGACGCTGATGGCAATCGCACACAATCTGAAAGCAAGAAGGCTGACGGATCATCAGACAATTCAACCTACAGCCAAGATGGCACCAGAAATACTAGCCACTTTGACAAAGATGGCAATATCACCAACTCTGAAACAGCGCGCCCTGATGGCAGTTCTATCAACACAAAATATGAGAGCGATGGCAGCAAAAATACCAATGTATTTGATGCCAATGGGGTTGTTACTAATTCTGAAACGAAGAGACCTGACGGCTCAAGCACCAACACCAGCTTTGATAAAAATGGCAATGTCATGATTCGCGACTTCAGCCCCAATGGTGACCTGGTGCATGGTGGATAAAAGCCGAAGTTCAAAAGTTGACAGAGAGAAGAACACCGACCAATTGGTGCGATCACGCTTCTCGGAGATGACTGACTGTTCTAGTATTGAGCTATGAGAGACCGAATTCTAGCTTTGATATTTGTGGTCATCGGCTTTGCCGTGGTGGAATCTGGCTACCGCGAAGATGTAGACGGAATAGCTCATTTGTTCTCTAACTGCGAATGTATAAGCGACGAAATTGCCGGAATGGCTAGTGTCGATCAATTCAAACCACTTGGACGCTCAGACGTTGAGCTAAAAGAGCAACTGGGAAATCCGCGGGTTACGGAGTTCGAAGATTACGAGAAATTTGATGAAACGTGGAGCTACCATAAATACCGTCTTGTGCTCTGGATGAAACATCATCGCTGCATCGCGGCTTACCCGTGTTCAAATGTTTTTCACTAAGCCAAAGAATAGCCTGATCAGTAACTCTAAACCCTGAAACCTTGATTCTTCGTGGCATTTTTTTGCTTTTTTGGCCCGAGGTCAAGCTCACTTTCAATTTTTCTACTACATTCTATAGTCTCACAGGGGCAAAAAAATTGGTTTTGAGAAAAAAAAGCGGAGCGAACAGCCAATGCTATTCGCCCCGCCTCCAAAAATTGCTTTTTGAAACTAAGTCCAGCACCATTCTCTAACCGCCCAGAGCAAAGCTACAGATTGCTCCGTAGCCTGCTGTGGGCTGAGTTAAAGATCTGGTCCCTAGAGACTTAGCCGCAGACTGTCTTAGCCGTAGAAAGCCTCGCCGCGCTTCGCCTTGTCGACGATGAGCTGAGCGGGCTTGTAGTTGTCACCAGCCACCTGCGAGAGGTACTGCAGCTTCTGCTGAATGGTACGCATGCCGACCTGGTCAGCGTAACCGAGCACACCACCCAGGAACGGAGCAAAGCCCGTTCCGAAGATCATGGCCAGGTCGAGCTGCGACGGGTCGGTGATGATGCCTTCCTGCAAGCACAGCGCCGCTTCGTTGACCATGGGCAGGAAGAGGCGATCCTGGATCGCTCCCACCGTCATGACCTTGGGCGCAGCCGTGATAGCAGCAGCGATGTCGGGGTTGATACCAGCGCGACGACCGGTCTTGGGGTCGTACAGGTAGAGGCCCTTGCCGCCCTTCTTGCCGAGCAGCTTGGTGCTCTTGATCATGGCGATCATGGCCGGCGGCGCCAGACGCTCGCCCAGGGCGGCGTGCATGACGTCGATGACGTGGGCGACGATGTCGAGGCCGACTTCGTCCATCAGGGCAATCGGGCCCATGGGCATGCCGAACTTGGTGGCAGCCTTGTCGATGTCGTCCGCGGAGACGCCTTCCAACAGAAGCGTGAACGCTTCCTTCATGTAGGGCGAGAGAACGCGGTTGACGACAAAGCCCGGGCCATCATTGGTGACGACCGTGGTCTTGCCCAGACGCATGCCGAAGGCCTTGGCCAGAGCGACGGTTTCAGCAGAGCTGTCTTCCGCCTTGACCACTTCCACCAGCTTCATCTTGTGCACCGGGTTGAAGAAGTGCAGACCAACCACGTTGGCGGGAGTGCGAGCAGCCTTGGCCATCTCGTCCATCGACAACGAAGAAGTGTTCGAAGCGAAGACGAAGGGCTTGGTGATCACCTTCTCCAGCTCGGCCAGAACCGCCTTCTTCACCGCCATTTTCTCGACCACAGCCTCGATGACGAGGTCGCAGTCAGCCATGTCGGCGTAGTTGACGGTAGCCTTGATGGCGCCGTACTTCATGTCGGCTTCCACCTGCGACATCTTGCGCTTGGCCACGAGACCATCGAAGAGAGCCTTGATGCCGGCCATGCCCTTGTCGAGCGCAGCCTGGTCGATGTCCTTGAGCACGACTGCGTAACCAGCGTAGGCAGCCGCCTGAGCGATGCCTGCACCCATAACGCCAGCGCCGAGCACACCAACGGTCTTGACGCTGATGGCAGGCTTGACGCCTTCGGGCATGCGCTTGCTTTCGGTTTCGGCGAAGAGAATGCCGACCAGAGCCCGCGACACCGACGAAACCGCCAGGCGCGAGAAGATCAGCGATTCCATCTCGAAGGCCTTTTCCTGCGGCATGTTCCAGGTCTTGAGGATGAGCTTGAGAGCTTCCAGCGGAGCCGGGTACTTGCCCTTGGTCTGCGCCAACACCATCTTGGTCGCCATCTTGGCGAAGACGGCGCGGCCGGCGCTGGTCTCGATGCCAGCGTCGATCATGCGCTGCTTGAAGGGCTTCTGGAAACGCTTGGGCTTGGCACCCGAAGCGAGTTCCACCGCACGCTTGATCAGGTCGGTCGGCACGGCCGTTTCATCGACGAGACCAAGGCGCCAGGCCTTGAGACCATCGACACGAGAGCCCGTGGAGATCATCTGGAAGCCCTGCTGCAAGCCGATCAGCTTGGGCAGACGGATGCTGCCACCCCAGCCAGGCAGGAAGCCCAGCTGAGTCTCCGGCAGACCGAGAGAGGTCTTGGGAGAAGTGGAGGCGATGCGAATCTTGCAGCCGAGGGACAGCTCCAGACCACCACCCAGGCAGGTGCCATTGATGGCAGCCACGGTCGGGTAGGGCAGAGCAGCGATGCGGTTGAAGACACCGCGACCATGCATGGTGGCATCATAGATCTGCTTCGAGGGCTGCGACTGGAGGAAACGGATTTCCTTGACGTCGGCGCCAGCGAAGAAGTTGTCGTCCTTGCCGGACGAAATCACGAGGCCCTTCACGTCGGTGCGGGCTTCCAGGTCGCTGAGGACAGCCGTGAACTCGCTGAAGAAAGCCTGCGAGAGCACGTTGAGTTTGCTGTCGGGGGTGTCGATCACGACGTGCGCGATGCCCCCCGGCAACATGTTGAGAGTGACGATCTTGTTAGTCATATTACTTTCCCTCGAATTCGGGGTTGGAAATGAGAGTGGCAATACCCATGCCACCACCGATACAAAGAGCAGCAATGCCGAGCTTCTTCTTGCGAAGCTTGAGCTCGTGAGCCAGGGTGAGGATGAGGCGAGCACCGGAAACGCCGATGGGGTGACCCAGGGCGATGGCGCCGCCGTTGACGTTGACCTTGCTGCGGTCGAGGCCGAGCAGCTTCTCGCAGGCCAGATACTGGGTGGCGAAAGCTTCGTTCAGCTCGATCAGGTCGATGTCAGCAAGGGTGAGGCCGTTGCGCTCGAGCAGCTTCTGGATTGCGGCCACAGGGCCGATACCCATCTGCTCAGGGTCAACGCCAGCAGTGCAGCTGTCGACCAGCTCGGCCAGAGGCGTGGCCCCCAGCTCCTTGGTCTTCGCTTCCGAAGCGATGACGAGGGCGCAAGCACCGTCGTTGATACCAGAAGCGTTGCCAGCGGTGATCACCTTGGTAC
>CAJXZK010000007.1 GCA_913063055.1 uncultured bacterium | reverse complement strand
TTTTTCAAGCAGAAGACGGCATACGAGATCTAGTACGGTCTCGTGGGCTCGGAGATGTGTATAAGAGACAGACTCTACAGTGTCTAAGTCTCTCTGACCTGCTTCGGCCATGATATTGGTCATGCCTGGAGCGGCACCCATACCAACGATAGCGGTCAAATTCTTTTCTTTGAAGCGCTCATGCAGCTTCAACTGCTCTTTGGTGACGTGAAACAATCCGCCTAAATCGATATAGTTGGTGCCCGCTTCAAGGGCTGCTTCCATAACATTGACATTGTGATAATAAGGTGTGGAATTAATGACGCAAGCCGCTTTGGCTAAAATCTTGACCATGATTGGTCGATTAGTTATATCGGTGAAGTCACCTCTCACTCTTTCTGATTTGAGTGATTCAGCAAATTGATCGGCTTTGTCGCGATCGTAGTCGGCAATCACTACTTCGATTTGCTCGTTTTCTAGCAAGTCTTTGACAATCACCTGGCCCATGGCCCCAGCGCCGCCAATTACAACTACTCTTTTCAATTCAGTCATTTGCTATAGCCTCGATATATGGCCAAAATTCTAGCACTGCAAGGCAAGGCTAGATTGAGCCAATCGAGATGCTATTAGTTAAAAGAGCAAGTGATTAGGTTTTTAGTAACCTTTGTATGAGCTGGTACTGCTCGAGCTGCCATAAGTGCTAGTGGCCGTGCTGGCCGCACCCGAGCTATGGCTCTGCACACTGCCGCTGCTGCCATAGGTAGCTACAGCTGGCTTAGTGTTGGGGCGCATTCTAATTTGGGTTGGAATAGTGACGTAGCCGTTGTGCATCACTTCTTGTTTGCGCAGGCTGTAGTTTGGATTTAAGTCAGAGCGCATGTAATCGCCGGGCATGCCCACGGTGGCACCCATTCGCGCATTGGGCAGACCGCCCATTTGCTGGCTGCCTTGTTGTTGGTTGTTGGCGGCCTGGGCCGGGGTGAGATAACCCTGCGGATAGCGCGATTGCGGCTGAGCTGGAGCAGAGCCATATACTGGTATTTGGGCCGAGGGGCTGAGAGTGCCTCTGGTGATGTAAGTGTCGGCTGGCCGAGCAAGGTTCGAACCCTGGATTATCCGCGTGCCACCTACCTTATAGCTTTGTTGGCAATCGCCAGCCGGTGCGAGGAAAATGGCGGCAACCAGTGCCAGCGTTAGGTTTGAACCCTGAAGATTTAGTAATTTAGTCACTGCTTGTCGAAGCCTGCTAGTAAAAGAAAAGGGGCAATAAAGATGCCTGTTGATACGATAATAACTCGCAATTTTCCACTTTACAAGTAGCTGCAATACTTAAAGAACCAATACTGGCGCAGATTTAAGGGCGGCAAATGTAATCGATTTGTAAAACGGTACAGGTTGCCTTGGTTTCAAGTTAGTCTGAAAAGCGGAATCGAACCAGGGCCATAACCGCCCAGATGCCGTCTTTCCAGGTAATTTTCTTGCCTTCGGCATAGTCGCGACCATAATATGAAATAGGCAATTCATACAGTCTGACGCCTTGCTTCAGAACTTTCGCCGTAATTTCAGGTTCAAAGTCAAAACGGTCGCAGCGAATCTGCACTTTTTTAAAAATATCGGCCCGAAAGACTTTGTAGCAAGTTTCCATGTCGGTCAATGTGGCGTTATATAGAACGTTTGTGATCAGACTGAGGAATTTGTTGCCGAATAGGTGCCAGATCTTAAATGCACGGGTAACTTTTCCGCCGCATAGGCGGGAGCCGTAAACCACGTCTGCGCGGCCCTCTAAAATCGGTTTGAGCAGTTCTGCGTATTCTCTCGGGTCATATTCAAGGTCAGCGTCTTGTATCAAAATGACGTCGCCTTCAGCGTGGCCTTGGGCCGTGCGCAAGGCCGCACCCTTGCCTTGATTTTTGTCGTGATAGTAAATGCGAGCGTTGTATTTAGCAGCATCGAGCTTGGCCAGAATGTCGCGGGTGCCATCGGTGGAGCCGTCATCGACAAGAATTATCTCTTTTGTTAGTCCGCCCGTGTCTGCTTTTGAAACCATGTCTAGTACGGTGATAAGCGTTTTTTCTTCGTTGAAGACCGGTATTAATATTGAAAGTGTTTTCACGAACTGTATTACATTCCTTATGTATGCGTTTTTTGTTCTGTTATTTAAGCAGACAGATTTTTATGCATGCTCGTAGCTGGGCCGGCAGCTATTTATGAAGGCAGGCACTTAAGCCGGCATCTCCTTATGCAGGAAGAACGAGGGCACGCTTGTGAGCTTCAGCTTCAAGGCTATCGTCAAGTGGCTTTAGTTGAACCGTTCCGTAACGTCGTTGCAAAGCTTGGCTTAGTAACAAATCGGCGAAAGTCGGATTTTTAGGCAAAAGTGAACCATGCAAATAGGTACCGTATACGGTGCCCTGGCAAGCACCCTCACTTTTGTCTTCACCATTATTACCATTGCCGACCACGATTTTCCCTAGTGGTTGCACATCTTTTCCCAGGTAGGTCTTGCCGCTGTGATTTTCAAAGCCGACCAGGGTGGAATTATCATCCCGCTTGATAACAACATTTCCAATCATTCTTCGGTTGCCAGCCACTGTATAGGCGTCTAATAACGATATACCTTTCAGTTCTGGGCCTTCGTGGGGCCGATAATAGTGACCTAGTAATTGGTAACCACCACAAACGGTTAAGACCACCGCCCCGCCGCTTACAGCGGTCTTGAGAGTGGTGGCGCGCTTGACCAAATCTTCGGCGATGACAATTTGTTGCTTGTCCTGACCGCCGCCGATGAAATAAAAGTCGTAATAGTCGGGATCGGCTTCCTGACCTATATCTATTGCGTCTACCTTGACTTCTATGTCGCGCCATTTTGCTCTTTGACTGAGCGTGATGATGTTGCCGCGATCGCCATATATGTTGAGGAAATGGGCGTAAAGATGGGCGATTCTGAATTCCATAACATCCTTAGTAAGAGATTTTTTTCTTGTTGTCTCTGATTTTATTGAGCTGATATATCGATCTTTTTACTGCACTATATATGGTGTGCTCTTGGGTTGTCGTTTGGCAAGCTATTGTCGCAGTAGCGTGTGAAGTTTGAATAACGACCGCAAAATCGCCATTTATGGGCTTCTTGCATGGGCCAAGACCAGTGCAAATTATAGAAATAATAGCGGTTGCAAATGACCGATAAAGCATGATTATTTCAGGAGGTTGCAATTCTTGACTAGGGGTTGCCATGAAGCCTCGTCGTGTGGCCTTTTGCGGATTTGCGTCTGATATATTTTGGGCGACCAATTTGTAAAATATTAGCGTTTTTTAAGAATCCCCCTTTATGCACCACCGGCGGCTTTTCGCAGGTTCTAAGTTAAGCGAAATTGTTTTATGGGTTTCACTACTACTAACCGCTGGAATATGTAGGTTATGATGGCGTACGTTAGAGTCAGGTCATTGCTGAAGGAGTGATTACTATTATGAAAAAGGGGTTTGCAACCATTCTTACTGCACTTGTTGCTGTAAGTGCGAGCACCTTGATCAATGCAAATGTCGCAAATGCTCAAGGTGCTACTAATGTCAGTGAATTGACAGACGTAGTTGGAAATGAGTGGGCGTATAATGCACTCAAGGAACTCGTTAATAGCGACTGTCATGTACTGGTAGGTTACCCAGACAGAACATACCGTGGTCAAAAATCGACCACACGTTTTGAACTGGCTGCCGCTCTATATAAATATGAGCAGTGCATACAAGAGCGTCTAGCTAAAAAAGCTGACAAAGCCGATTTGGAAAAATTCGCTGCTTTGTTGGAAGAATTTCGTGGTGAGTTGAACCAACTGAAGGCCCGTGTCGACAGTTTGGAAGCTCGCATGAAAGCTGTTGAGGAAAAAAATGCTGAGCAAGACATGCGCTTAGCATATGCCGAAAGACAGAAAGGTTTCATTTGGGAGCGTCTAGTTAAGGGCACATTCATTGATGTCCGTGACATAGGCGTAGGAGTTGGTCGTGGGGCGAGAGCCATCTACGAGTACATGTTCTAACCGAACCTCCCTGCGCGAGCTTGGACCTGACTGAACTACTCGGAACTCCCGTCGGCTTTGCGGCTGCCGGGAGTTTCGTCATCAAATATGGTGGCAAACTTTGAGTAATTTCAGAGAGTAGTCAGTCGGTCTTCTGCTCAAGTAGTTTCAAATTGAGGACTTTCTTTTGTCTCATCCTTTTGCTGATGAGCTTTCCTTTGCGCTTACCATAAGCGAAGAGGTAGAAAAGCTTGCCATGAGCTACTTCAATAAGGGTATTGAAGTAGTGGAAAAATCTGATGGCAGCCCTGTAACTAGGGCTGACAAAGAAGTAGAGCGTTTTATTCGCGATGCTTTGGCAACAAAATTTCCCGAGGATGCAATCTTAGGCGAAGAAGAAGGCCCCAGCGACGGTGCCGCTGAGAGTAATGGACGTACCTGGATTGTTGATCCAATCGATGGTACTTACAATTACGCTCGCGGCATTCCTATTTGGTCTACCTTGCTTTCCCTCGAAGTTTCTTCTGAAATCGTTCTCGGTATGATTGTTGCCCCGGCCATGCATGAGCTTTTTTATGCAGTAAAAGGCCAGGGGGCTTTTAAAAATTATTTGCCAATCAAAGTTTCGAATATCGATCGTATCGAGAAAGCGATGATCAATTTTGGTGGTCCCAATCGCATTCTTGAGCACGGTCTCTGGCCAGAGCTAACTGAAGCTGTGCGCCTTACCGATAAGCAACGGGGCTTTGGTGATTATCTTGGCTTCTCTTTGGTTTTTGAAGGGAAGTCAGAGGCGATGCTTGAAGTCGGGGTTAAGCCCTGGGACATCGCTTGCATGAAAATTTTGGTTGAAGAAGCCGGTGGCGGTTTCTTTGATTTGTCTGGTGGAAACTCAGTGCACACGGGCTCTTGCATGGTGACAAATAAGCACTTAATGCAAGAATTCAAGAAAATGTTCGTCAAAGAAAAAGTATCAAAATAATGGAGCGGGAGTGGTCTAAATCGATAAAGGCTCGAATGGCTCTAGTCATGACAATGGCTGGAGTGGTGCCGATTGTGATTTGCCACTTGATCGTATTTAGCTCTAGCGGTTCACCACTAGAAGATTATTTTCGCTATGTACCGCTCTATATACCGCTGCTGTTGATATTGCTTGGTGTTAATTGGTTTTTGTCAGACTTGATTCTGCGACCAATTACTCAACTGTTAACTGCCACCACCAAACTTGTTTCTGAAGACATTCGTCAACGCTTAGAAGTTGACCCCCACGAGCCCCTAGAAACTCTGGAGTTGAGAAAGTCATTCAATAAGCTGCTCAATCGCTTAGAAGAGTCACTCAATATTCAGTGCCAATTCGTCGCCGATGCCAGCCATGAGCTGCGCACTCCCTTGACTTCAATTCAAGGCTATACCAAGCTGCTTTTGCGGCGCGGTGGCAATATTGATGCCAACTTGCTGGCCGAGGCCTTGCAGACCATTTCAGACGAGTCTGGAAGGCTAATTCGCTTAGTTTCTGACTTGCTTCAATTGGCACGGGCTGATGCCGGGCAAGCAATTATCAATCAACAAGAAGTGGTTGATCTGCGCTTAGTGTTGACCAGTGTCGAAGATACGGTCATGGTCATTGCTCCAGAGCAAATTGAAGTTCAATTTATTATTCCGCCCACACCAATTTATGTTTTTGCTGATTCGGATCGCCTTAAGCAGGTCTTTCTCAATCTGACCAACAACGCTATCAAGGCTACTCAAGCTGGTGGCAAGGTCACAGTTACACTGCGCTTTACTAATAATCAAGCAATCATTCGCGTAATTGATACCGGTATTGGTATTGCTCCAGCCGATCAACAACGTATTTTTGACCGCTTCTATCGTGTGGAGAGATCGCGCACCAGAAGTCGTTTGTATGGTGGTGGCACCGGTCTTGGTTTGGCCATTGCTTTGACTATCATTAAGGCGCACGGTGGTGCCATTGAGTTAGAGAGCGAACTGAACAAAGGTTCTACTTTTACAGTGCGCTTGCCTGTCACTGATAAAGACGATAAGTCTGGTTTGCCACCAGCTGCATTGACTCAGATGACACCATCCGAGCGGCGCAATAATGAGCGTATTGCCGAAGCTGAGCGTAAGAATGAGAGTGCTCAGCCACAGTCTTCATTTGCCCCCGAGCCATCATCAGCGAACAACGTTGCTTCAATTGGTTCAAGTTCTAGTAGTTCTAATTCTAGTTCTAGTTCAAGTAATTTAGCTGCTTTGCCCGCTCCGGACTCAACAGCAAGTGCTTCCACCGATTCTTCAGCTAATTCTGGTACGGGTTCTTCAAGCCCCAATTCAAGTTCGGCTGCAAGTTCAGGTCCGAGTCCGTCTCCGTCTCCAAATCCTAATCCAAGGCCCGAGCGCGTATTCGGTCCACCACCAGAAGACGACGACTAATGATTCTACTTTGCAATCGGCTTCTCAATTTTGGGAAGAAGAGACTTTGAATTTTCTTTTGTCTCAGGCTTCGGATGTTCTATTGGCTTGAAATTGCGAATAGCAATATCTTGTTTCTCTTTAGCTAAGCGCTCTTTAGTCAATCGTTCTACCCTGGCCTTTACGAAAGCCATATCGGCCTTCTTGCACAATTCCGGATGTGAATCAGAAAAAGCTAAATAGGCTCGCAAGGCTTTTTCTAAGGATATTTCGGGGCCAATTAACCGGTCAGATCTTTCTACTGTCTCGCCGGTGTTTATATCTAGTGCAAACATCAGCTTCAGTAGCCGTCCCATGTTCTTGTCTTTTTCGTCCATAGATTCGTCATTGTCTGGTGCTAAAAGTTCGACAAGTTCATTGAATTTTGCAGCGGCTTTGTCTAGCTGTCCCATGTCCGCATACGTTTTCCCCAGTGCAGCCGCAAGCGAAATAATTGCGACACCTTCAACTCCGTCTAGGTGAGAGGCATAAGCCGCCTTCGTATCGTGTGTAATTACATACCAGGGCTGATGGTAGTGATCCTTCATCAACTCAGCGTATGTTTTTTCGGCGTCTTCGACTTTCTTGTCCTTGCAACTAAGCAGCGCCAGAGCAATCTTGCATCTTTCTGATATTTTCAGATAGAGCATATTGGTGTAGATATCGCGCAGATCAAAGCCGAATTTAAACCCATGCTTGGCACCTTGCATTATGGCAATACTGGCTTGGTAATTCTTTTTAGCCAAAGCCTCGCGCCCTGTAATCTTGGCAAAGCGAGCAATTAAGGCTTGCGCATATGCTCTGTCTTCAATCTGCTTACTGGCATCTACCATCGCCTGGTACTGCTCGACACAAGACCAGCACTCTTTTGCCGATGCTGGATCAGTTAGTGTATTGATCAACTCAGGAGCCATAGCCATGAAGTTGGTAAAAAGTAAATCGTTCTTTGCCTTTGCATCTGCCAGTGCGCGCTTGATTGTCTCGATTTTCACAATGGGCTCTTCAGGCGATTTAGGCTGCGTGCCCTTATTGGCCGAAGTTGCAACATCGATTGGTTTGACTTTTGCCTTTGTCTGAACAGGTACCTTCTTCTCAACTTTTATCGGCTGGGCAAAAGAAGGAAGACCTAGTCCTAGAATTAGCATCAGAGAAGCAGGCAAGACTGATTCGGCATAGTGCCAGCGCTTCTGGGATAACAAGAAAACACCACCGCTTTGTACTAAGGCTGAAAGGGCAATGATACACGAACAAGCATATTTGTAAGCTTTTAGGCGTGACTAACTGGGAGGCCCTCTACGCATTTTCAGTTTTTTCATTCAACAGTAAAGAGGGTTAATTTAGCAATTTTTCCTGCTCCTCCTAATTATCTTCGCTGGCCCGTATAGCTTACTTATGTAGGATGAGAGGGTAAAACTATGCCAGTTTTGCAGAGCCAAGCACAAGGGGGGGCCGCGCCCGCTGACTGTGTTAGCCGAAAGAGCCGCTCCAATCGCGCCTGTCGCCAGTGCAGTGGCAGCGCCATTACTGAGTTTGGCCCCGCTCTAGGCATCCTTCTAATTTGCTTCTTCTTCCCTTTGCTCAATATGCTAGTTCTCGGTGTCTCCTACTGTCTCTGTATGGTTCTTAATTACAATCAGGTGCATGAGGCTTCATTGCTACCGATGAGTGATGCTACAAGTTTGAATGGCCCTGTTTGTAAAGACATCACTGATCGCTGGCTCAATGGCATGGGCAAGTTTGTGAAAACAGAGGGCTATCCTCAGACAGTTATTAGCTACCGCGATGGCCACACCACAAACAATGTTACCGACCGCATCGCCATGGTGCAAACAACAGTTAAGTGCCAGCCGACCTTGAGCATTCCATTGTTTGGTGCTAGCGTGCCGGGCTTGAATGCTCCTATGGCTTTTTCCGTTTCGAGCGAGAGCACCATGGAAAATCCTGATAATGCACCTGTTGGTAATAGTGGTCAAAATCAAAATGCCAAAGTGGTTTCATCTGGCGGTAGTTCGTCAGGCAACCAGCTTGCCACGCCGCTTGAGAGAGGTGGCTGGGATCGCAATGACTTGAGAATCAATGTTTCGCGTGCCGGCTTGCTATAGTCTAATGCCGCTTCTGCCTAGATTTGGACGACTGCCATGATTGCCGAATTGCCTTTGCCTCAGGAGAATTTTGCAGAGCTAGCGGCAACTCATCGATTACTGCATTAGCTTTATTCAGCATGCTCTGACCTTCTTCTAGCCGGTGTAAGCGTTTCAAAATCTCGGCGGCGTTTGCTAAGGTGATGGCATATGATATTTCTTTTTGTCCGCTCGCTTTGCTGCTGGCTTGGTGCAATCGAATGGCCTGCTCGAAGGCGCGGAGGGCTTCTTGCTCTTGGCCAGTCTTTGAGAGGTTATTGCCTTTATTAGTTAGAGCTTCTGCGTATTCTTGTTGGTAGCGAATAAGTTCTGGATGATGGCCGTCAAGTTTTTTTGTGCCACCATTCACCGCCTGCTGCAGCAATTCTAGTGCCCGCTCTCGGTCAGCTTTGCTTGCCGATGCATCCAGAAGTGCTGCCAGATTTGCCATGGCATTCAGTGTTTCTGGATGCTCATTACCTAATTTATTTTTCCTGATGCTGAGGGCCAGCGATAAATGTTCTCTTGCTTTAGCCGGTTGCCCCAATTTAAATTCACAGCAGCCGAGATCTAAATACGAATTGGCAATATCTAAATTTTGTTTGTTTCCATCGCTCAGAGCCAGTCGCAGAGCTAGGCCGCGCTCTAGTATCGTCTGGGCTTTTTGATAATTGCCCATCCAGAAATAGAGTGCGCCTAAGTTATTGGTAGCGGTAGCAAATAGTACCTTGTCTTTGGTCGAGTCTTTGAGAGTGGCTGTGACTTGTTCTAAGTTGCTTAGGGCTTCAGGATATTTGCCTTGCTGTCTCAGCGCATTAGCAAGCACAACCCTGTGCCTCGATAAAATATTTTCGCTAAGGCCGGCCTTGGTCGCAAAGGCCAGAGCTTTTCTGGCATTATTCTCGGAGTGACTATATTGACCCATGTTGTTGTTGAGCAAGGCCAAATAGTTATAGGCTGCTGCAAGTCGCTCTAGCGAAGGGCTCTTGCTGCTTTCAATCTGTTTGAGGCCGAGCATTATTTGCTGCTGTGCAAGAGGATAATTACCGGCCAGGCGAGCGCGGTCTCCTGCTGCAATTTCGCTCTCTGCACTTTCGTTCTCGGCTCTGTCCTTCTCGGCGCTTTTATTCTCGGCTCTTGCATTCTCGGCTCTTACATCGTTCCTTTCTTTGGCAATCGCCTGCTGCGGAGTGGCTAAGGCACAGGGGCTGCTCAGCATAGCCAGGCAAAATAGGATGATTAAGGGACCGGCGTCAGTGGGATTCATTTGCTGATTTTAGCTGATCTCCTTTTCTGTGCTGTTGATTTTTTGTCAGAAGATTAAATGTCTACGCCTTGTGAAACTTTTACCGCTGAGTGGAGTAATAGAGTTTGTGAACCAAGAGGTGCCGATGAAGTTACTGCGTTTTTGCCTGGTTGGACTATTCTTTTCGCTATCTTTGCCACGCGCTGCTGTCGGGCAAGAGGCCACAGGTTCAAGCCCTTCACTGGCTCGTCCTGCTTTTAATCAAGCCAGTCAATTCAGCTCTGGTAGCGACCGCCGCTTGCGCTTGCGTCAATATTTTGAAAGACGTGCACAAGCCGGCAACGGTGGCTCTCGAAATGCCGCAGAGGGCGAAGGTGCAGGTTCAGGTGCAGGTTCAGGTGCAATTTGGGGTGCTAGAGCAGCAGCTGCCATAGACTCTAATCTGGTTAAGGTGCAGACAAATGTAGCCTATGGCAAAGAAGCACGGCAGGTTTTGGATATCTATACGCCAAAACAGGCAAAGGGCCCGCTGCCAGTAATTTTCTTTTGCCATGGTGGCGGTTGGCGCATTGGCAACAAGAGTATGCATGCCGAAAAAGGTTCAAGCTGGGCCAGTAACGGTGTTATTTTCGTCAGTACTAATTATCGCTTGGCGCCAGAAGCTACTCACCCTAAGCAAATTCAAGACGTTGCTTCTGCCTTTGCCTGGGTGAAAAGTCATGCCACCGAGCTTGGTGCTGACCCCAATCGCCTGTATGTCATGGGGCATTCAGCCGGAGCCCAATTAGTTGATTTGCTCGGCACTAATGAACGCTTCCTGGCTGAAAAAGGACTTAGTCTGAAGGATATAAAAGGTGTGATTAGTCTTGATACTGCAAGCCTTGATTTGAATCAGAGGTTGAGCGATGGCTCCCCTGAAGGCAAGGCTGTGGGCGAGATGATTACCACTGCCTTTGGTTCTGATCCCAAAATTTTAGCTGAGGCCTCGCCGACTTCAAATATTCACTCCGGTCAAAAGTATCCTGATTTTCTTCTATTCTGCGGCGCTAAGCGTGTTGCCTGTGTGGCCCAGCACAAAGTCTTTTCTCAGGCCCTAGAGAAAGCTGGTGGAAAAGTCACAGTAAAGGCTGTACCCCTTAGTCACTCTGAAATTAGCAAGGCGGCGGGGCAGCCAAACTCAGATATTTTCAAAGAAGTGATGGAATTCGTTCATGCTTCTGGTAATCTGCAGTAGACACCAATGAAAAGAAGCCATGAGCCAAAGATTGTACGGAAAGCCTTGGTGGAGTCTGTTTGCTAAGGTTGCGACCGGAGCTATCTTTCTGTTGGCGGCTTTCCTTAGTGAATTTCATTCAAGCAATGCCGAGTCGGCCGAGCGCATTTTGCCGTTTTCGTCGAGCTATTCTGTGGGCAATCTAATGGCCATTGAAGGTGCTCCGGAGTCATACGGCACTTGCAAGGGACGACTAGTTGCTGAGGCTCGCGGGGTGGTTAAGTTACCGCCTGGCAAGCAGATTCAGTTTGCCCCTAATGGCACCTTCTATCAGCACCCTGAGTGCCTCTTAAAGCTGCCACGAGATGCTTTCGATTTTGTTGAGGTACGCTTCTTGTCTATGGCCGATGAAGAAGATTCCCTCTGCGATCGAGCGATTCCTTTCCTCGGTCGTATCTCGTCGTTGAAAGGAATAGATTTAGACAAGTCGGATGCTAGTGATGCGAGCTTGTCTCGATTGGGGGCGATGCCGCAGCTGCTGACGCTCACTGCTTGTGAGACCAGGGTTACTGGCTCCTGTTTACCTGCGCTAGTGGGTTGTAAAAAGTTGACAGCCCTTCGCTTGACCAATGTTGTAGTGAACAATGAGAGCCTGAGTGCTTTGAAAGACTTTCCTCATCTTCAGCGCCTTGCGCTAGTGCGGGTTGATTTGTCTTTGCGAGGCGTCGAGCATATTAGTAAGTGCAAAGAGCTGCAAATGCTTGATATTAATTACAACCATCATATCGATGATAGGGCTGTGCCATTTCTTCTAAAGCTTCCTCAGCTAAAAACTTTGTGGCTTTCAGGAAGCAGTATTTCGCTGCCTGCACTTGAGCAATTGGCGGCACTGCATTTGCAGAGTGTAAGCCTGCCCAAGAAATTCTCTAATTATTCACCAAGGGAGCAGCAACGAATTAAAAAGGCTTTTCCTCTCGTTAGCTTTGGTCGCTCAAAAGCACCTACTGTTGACTCTTTCACTAACACAATGTTTGCGCCAATTACACGGTAGGCTTGGCTGTTGCCTGAGGCTTACTAGTATTTTCCAAGTAGTGCTGGAATGTTCGCACTTCTGCTAACCTGCAGAAGACAGCAACGTAAATGGAGAATGAATATGTCTGAAGTCAAGATAACAGTCAAGAAAAATGGTCCTCTTCTTGTGGATGGCCCATTTGAGTTGAAAGATCATGATGGCAACGCAATAGCCGTGCCAAGACAACCTTGTGCTCTTTGTCGTTGTGGTGCATCGGCAAACAAACCATTTTGTGATGGCACTCATAGCAAAATTGGCTTCGATGCTGCAGCAGCAGTTGTGCCAGAGAGTAAGGAATAGCTTTCGCAAGCTCTACTGCCCGCCAGCGCCTACTTGTACTTCATAGGGTAGGCTCGCTCCCAGTGGCGGCCTGGCAAATGGAGCTGCTGCCGAGATCGCTTTGAGAGCAGCACTGTCTGTTTCTTTGTTGCCAGAGCTGGTGATAATCTTGGCGGCCGATACTTTGCCTGCTTCATCTATTTTGAATTGCACTTTAGGAAACGGCGCTGTTATACCTTTTTCCTTCCATTTCAGTTGGAGAGAATTAGTTATCTCGTTTTTGTAGGCAGTGAAATCGGTTGGTCTGAATGAAAGTCCACCGGCGCGTCCCGTTTCTGGGGGAATGTCTTTTATTGGTGCTTTCATGTTTGCAGGCACAGTTCCTGGCGTGCTATTTGCACTATTGGCACTGCTTGAGCCACTGGTAGATTTTGGTGGCACATATACCTCACCCATTTTCACTGGCTGCGGCTCTGCTTTTGGTGGTATGTAAACATCGCCCATTTTCGCCCGTTGGCTTTCTTTTTGCGGAGGGTTTTTCGCTTGATTCTTTTTCGAGTCTTCAGCTTGAGCCGGAGTAAACAACGAAAGGGTCAAGGCAAATCCAGCCACTATTTTTGTTTTCAGCCATCTTGATGCATCACGAATTTTGCGCAATGAGCGAGGGCAATTGTCAGTCATGATTGTGCCGTCTGGGCGGCGATAGAGCCTTGCACAGACGCGGCCTTGTTCTCGTCCTTTGGCAAAGACTGCTTCTGCTTCTTTGTCAGTCAGGTTGGCGATGTTGTAAACATTCAAGCTGCATTGACTGCAGAAGCGCACACTATCGTTGCCTGTCATTTTGTCCCAGCTGCTTTCGCAGGGTGTTTCAATAAAGGCTTGATTGAGTAAACTGGGCTTAGCGAATATTTCTACTGCTATTTCTAGCGGTTGATCACTTTCGTTGTTGAGCATTTTACTTTGCCTTCTCATCTTTAGTTGGAGTTGCGGGTTTAGCAGCTGGTTCTGCTGTTGCAGGCCCGACTCTTACGCGGCCCATCTTGTGGGTAGCTGGTTCGCCGCCTGGGGCTTTGACTGGAGGTTTGTCAGGTTTTGGCGAATTAGATTCGCTGGGTGTAGCAGGTGATGGTGCCACTTTATTTGGTGCGGCAATTTTCCCTAGCTCTGCTTGCTCGGCCGGTGTGGGCACTCTGATGGCTCCCATCGTTGGCCTTCCTATATTGCTACCAGCATTATTACTTGGATTAGCACCGGGATTCGCACCTTTTGTTGCTTTATCTGTCTCCGTCTTACTTCCTTTTTTAGATTTTGCCTTTACTTCGTCCCAATTAAGAACGAATTCTGGATCATCTTTTGCCTGTGACTTTGTCTGAGTTGGGTTGTCTGCTTGAGCTGGAGCCGCTAGTGACGCCAGTAAACCGAAGCAAGCCACGATTTTTGTCTTTAGCCATCTTGAGGCATTGCGAATTTTGCGCAGTGCTCTAGGACAATTGTCAGTCATTATGGTGCCGTCCGGCCTGCGGTAAAGGCGGGCACAGAGCCTCTCTCCGTTGGTGCCTTTGGCGAATACTGCTTCGGCTTCTTTGTCTGTCATGTTGGCAATGTTGTAAACGTTCAGGCTGCACTGACTGCAAAATCGCACGCTGTCGTTGCCGGTCATTTTGTCCCAGCTAGTGGGGCAGGGTATTTCAACGAAGGCGCGGTCTTTGAGTGGGCCAGGTTGGGCGAATGTTTCTACTGCATCTGAGTCATTGCAATTCATAACTGGAGCCTCTTTTATAGTCTTTCTTGGGTAAAGCGATATTCCATATTTAGCGGCAGTGTACTTGATGTCGGTGGCTTTTCAAATGGTGCTGCTTCTTTTACTGCCTTGAGAGCTGCTTTGTCTTTTTTCTTGTTACCACTACTTTCTTTGATGGCAATATTTTCCACAGTGCCATCTGCTTTAATCGTAAATTTTACTGATGGGAATGGAGCAACCAAGCCATTCTTCTTGCCAGCGGCATTGATGCTAACAAAGATTTTGGCGGCATATTGATCTTGTTCGCTGGGTCGGAAGCTTATGCCGCCTGGGAGAGGAATGTCAGGTCGTGAACCGTTTCTTGTCTCTACCGGTTTTACCATGACGTTTCCGGTTTTTGGAGCTGTGCAGCTATTTTGATTGGTGTCTTTAGACTTGGCCGCTTTTGTCTCTTCGCTGTTCGCGGCAGATGGAGTCAACAGAGCCATGACCAGGGTGCTGGCGGCAATAACTTTTGCTTTCAACCACTTTGAAGCGTCGCGAACTTTCCTTAGGGCACGGGGGCAATTGTCGGTGACGATTGTGCCGTCGGGGCGGCGATAGAGTAGTGCGCAAACTCTTCCTCCGTCTTTACCCTTACTAAGTACGGCTTCGGCTTCTTTGTCTGTAAGATTGGCAATGTTGTAAACATTGAGATGGCAGAGGTGGCAAAAGCGCACGCTGTCCGAACCTTTCATTTTGTCCCAGGTTGTGGGGCAAGGTGTTTCGACGAAGGCTCGATCAAGCAAACTGTCTGATTTTACAAAAACTGGCTCACTGTCCATCATTTTGCTCCTTGGTCTGCTGCTCTGATTTTGGATCGAAGGTGAATTCCACTGCCAATGGTCCGCTATTAGGTGGCGGTGACGGCAGGGGCAATGAGCTTTTAACTGCTTTCAAAGCTTCTTCATCTATAGCTGCTTGCTTAGAGGTTTTTATTACCTTGAGCAGTGAGATCCCTCCCTGGCTATCGATTGTGAAACTGACCGAGGTTGGCAGTTGACCTTGGGTCGGTTGCTTTGGATTACCTGCTTTTTTCCATGTCTCCAGAAGCTTTGTATTTAACTGCTGCATGTAGCTGGAAAGATCCGGCATGGCCGGAACGCCAGCAAGTGCAGGCGCTGGATTCTTTTCATAGTTGGGTGAGACAACTGGTTCGACTGAAGGTAAAGCCGTTGACTTCGATTTGCTTGGCTGCGGGGCTGCTTTTTCTTTGTCTTTGTTGCTTGAAGCTGCACTGGGAAGGTTGGCCGAAAGAAAGAGAGTGGCTAAAGCGGCTACTTTCGCTACGGCATAAAAGGCTCTGTTGCGCAAATCCCTTAGCCGACGCAGGGCGCGAGGGCAGTTGTCGGTCATGACCGTGCCGTCTGGGCGCCGGTATATTCTTGTGCACATTCTGTTGCCGTTGAGATTTTGGCTAAAAATTTCCTGCGCTTCACTATCGCTGAACTGCGAAATATTGTAGACATTCAACTTACAAGAGTGACAGAAACGCACGCTTTCGCTGCCGGTCATTTCGTTCCAGTCAGCAGTGCAGGGCGTGTCGATGATGACGCTTTGCGCTAGGTTGGCTGCGGTAATTTTAATTGAGTGCATAGGTCCATTGTTTCAGGTTGGCGTACAGCAACATACCCGGGCATTCCCAAACTATATTCAGTATTTTCACTAGGACCTACTCGAAAAACCCCAGTTTTAGGAAGTGGCGGCACTCGGCCGCAATTGCCGGAATATCTTGTAGAATCTTTCGGCTTGGTGGTCTTGGGGTATTTATGAGTCTCAATGCAAAGTTAGGCAAAGGCCTCTCCGGTGCCTCGAAAACTTTATCGTTATTGGTTTTGGCGGCGACTTGCCAGTCATTAATGCTAATTTCTAGCCCACCAGCTCAGGGGCAATTTCAGGAACCTGGCCAATTACCTGGGCAATTTCAAGAACCCAACCGATTTCAGCCTGGTCGCCGCAGCAGCCTGGGCGAAATTGATGAGATCATGAACCAGATATTGCAGCAGTTTCATGTGCCTGGCGGTGCTTGTGCTGTGGCGCATGACGGTAAGTTGGTCTATGCCAGAGGGTTTGGTGTGGCTAACTTGCGGACAGGTGAGCCGGCCACGCCTACTACGTTGTTCAATTTAGCCAGTTGCACCAAAGCAATATCTGCCTTTGGCGCATTGCGTCTACAAGAGCAAGGCAAGCTTAATCTCGATACCCCCTTCTGGGACGTCATCGGTCGACCGATGACTGCTGACGGCAGACCGCCCCGTCCGCGTATTCAAGAAATTACGGTGAGACAACTGTTGCACCACTCTGGTGGTTGGAATGATGATTCTGGTTTTGATACTGCTGGCAAGCAAATTAATCGCATGGCACCAAATGGCCTTCCATATAGTGAAGCCGTAAGAGTGCTTTTGCAAACACCGCTCGATTATCCGCCCGGTACGCAGGCTAAGTATGCCAATGGCCAGTGGAATTTGATTAAGTATGTGATTGAGTGTGCTTCACAAGAGCCTTACGGTCGTTATATGAAGAAGCAACTGAGATCTATTGGCATAGAAGACATGGTTGAAGAGTCACCAAATGTAGTGCAGGGGCAATCTAATCGCTATGGTGGCAATCCGCCTCGCATGATCAAAGGGGGGCAGCGCACAGTGCCGTTGATGCCTAGTTTCGGTAACTGGATGGCTTCCTCGATTGACCTGGTCAAATTTTTGACAGCACTAGATGGATCTCGCATGCAAGGTATTTCGCAAGACTCGTTCAATCAGCTTGTGGCACCACTACCGCCACCAATGCAAAGTGATCAAGATGGTAAGCACTTCGGTTTGGGCCTGGATACAGTGAGGCAAATGCCTGGCGGAATTTCTTTCATGAAAGATGGTGCCAAACCTGGTGTTCACTGTCAGATTGTTCACATGAGCAACGGTGTTGATTTTTGCGTGCAGTTCAATGGTGGTGCCTCGGACAACGGGGACGATGCTAATCCGGCGCCAGTAGCCGTCAATAAAATTCGCGCATTGCTCAACGATGTGAAAGATTGGCCGGCTGGCGATTTGTTTGCCAATTGTCAGTAGATTGACTGTTTAATTTTGCGTCGCTAAATATTTTGCTCAAGAATCAGACAAAACTAGACACAAAAAAGCGCCGACCCTAGAGCCGACGCTTTTAATTTTTTCAGTCAGCGCTCTATTTAGCGGCTGCGGCAGCTGCTTCTTTAGCAGTTGGGGCAACAACCTTAGGAGCGACAACTTTGACCACAATCTCGTCGTGTGGGTTGAGAATAGTGATTCCAGCGGGCACTTGTACTTGGCCGAAGTGAATGGCTGCTTCAACTACATCTAGAGCTGTGAGGTCTACTTCAATGTAATCTGGAATTTCAGCAGGTAGGCATTCAATGTTGGCTTCTTGATAGTTCTCTTCGAGCTTGGCACCGGCTTTAACAGCCATGGAAGCGCCAACAAATTTGATTGGAACGGTCACTGAAACTTTGCGTTGAAGGTCTACTTTGTAGAGTTCAATGTTATAGACGAAATCTTGAGTTGAACGTCTCGCTACTTGTCTAATGATAGCGTTGACATTTCCTTCTGGAGATTCAAGCTCAATCATGTGCGAGTAAGCGGCAGCTGGAAGGCGACCAAACTCACGAGCATTGATTTGCAAGCTCTCAGAGGGAATACCACGACCATAAAGAGTCGCAGGCACATTGCCTTCACGTCTCAATTGTTTCGGGGTTTTGGCTTCGCGTTTGGCGACGCCTAGTTTGATTTTCTCCATAACCCGCTCAATTCCTTAGGTAAAACTTTGGATGATTTCGTAGAACTTTTCTGGATGAAAAGATGAAACTGGGGCGCAAGGATTCGAACCTCGGAATGTCTGGACCAAAACCAGATGCCTTACCACTTGGCGACGCCCCAATTTAAACTGTGCAGGCTGGAAAAGCCGGACAGCAACGGTTGATTCTATTGAAGTTGATGGCTTTATGTCAATCAACATTGTGCTTGTATGCCTAAATATAAAGCACAATTGATATTAGGGTAGGGCGCGAACCGCCGCAGCTTGATCTATGAGAGAGCGGGCAAAGCTAAGCGAGGCCTCTTCATTGGCGTTTCCGCTGGCCATGGCGGCAAGAGATCTAAGTCTCATTTCATCATCAAGAATGTTGACTGTAACAATCGTGCGATCAGCTAAATGTTCTTTCTTTACTTCTAGGTAGTTGTCAGCCACTGAAGCAACAATTGGCTGGTGGGTGATGCAAAGTATCTGCTGTGAGCGGGATAGTTTTGAGAGTTTGTCGCGCACGGCATTGAGCACGCGGCCGGAGAGGCCGGTATCTATTTCATCAAATATGACAGTGGCCACCTGGTCAGCGGCGGCAAAGATGGTCTTAATGGCCAGCATGATGCGAGATAGTTCGCCACCGGAGGCAATTTTGCCCAGGGGCATGGCTGGTTGGCCCGGGTTGGGGGCTATTAAGAAGTCAATTTTGTCGATGCCGTTAGGGCCGGCTTCGGCCAGTTGGCTAAAGGCAATTTCGAAGCGGCATTTTTCCATGCCCAAATCTACTAATTCTTTTTCTACGGCAGCTGACAAGGTCTTGGCTAGCTTTAGCCTTCCTTTAGATAGATCGGCGGCTTTGTTTTGTAGCTCACTGGCAACGTCCGCTATTTCTTTGGCCAAGCCTTCGGTTTCTTTCAAGCCGTTTTCTAGTTTTTCTAGTTCATGGCTCAGCTCTTCTTGTTTGGCAATGGCGTCGCTTAAATGCGGCCCGTATTTGCGCTTGATCGTGGCTAGCAAATTGAGGCGGTTTTCTAAATCGATTAGGGTATCGGGATCGGTATCGAGCTTGTCAGCGTAGCGACGCAAGGCTGTAGAGGCTTCTTCTAGGCTAGCCAGGCCGCCGCTCAGGGCTTCGTGGATAGAGTCTAGGCTAGAGTCAAAGCGCAGAGCTTTTTCTACTTCAGACATGGCTTTTTGAATCAGGTCGACGGCACAGACCGAACTATCTGAATCGGAGCCGGTAAGCGCATCTTGGGCTGCTTCAGCTTGTTGTTTTAGTTCAATAGCATTGCTCAAAACGCTGACCTGCCGAGCCAGTTCTTCGTCTTCGGCTGGATCGCTCAGTTCTGCTTGTTCTAGTTCATTTAATTGAAATTTGGAAAAATCAAGTTTGCGCAGGCGCTCATCTTCTGACATGGTGAGCGAATCTAGCTCGTCTTGCAATTGTTTTTTGCGAGCGTAAAGGGTGCGTACTTTCTCTAAAATTTTAGTGTGACTGTCGCTGCCTAAGCCGTCTAAAAGTTCTAGCTGTGACTGCGAAGACATCAGTGTGCGTGCTTCGTGCTGGGCGTGCACTGTAATGAGCATGGTGCGCAACTCACCTAGCAAATTATGATTTACCAGGGTGCCGTTGATGCGAATTTTAGAACCGCTTTTGCCAATTTCGCGAGCGACTGTAAGTTCTGCTTGCTCGGCTGTTTCTTCGTCAATTAGCTCTTCTTTTTTCAGCCAGGCAGTCACCTGAGAGCTGGGTACAAAGACTGCTTCGAGATTGGCTTTGTCGGCACCGGGACGGATGATTGAGGATGGTACTTTGCCGCCTAAGACAGCGTTGAGAGCATCCATCAAAATGGATTTTCCTGCTCCAGTCTCACCGGTGAGAACATTTAATCCGGCTGTCCAGTCGACCTGAGTTTTTTCAATCAGGGCGAAATCTCTAATCTGTATACTTTTTAGCATGCACCGTATATGGAGTCGTTGTAGTGTTCTGCCATAGCAGCGAAATTTTGGATGAAAATCTCTGCTGATGCCAACATAATAGCCCGAATCACCATGTAGTAAAGCCCCCGCTTAGATTTCTAAGAGAGGGCTTTAATTTTCTTACTTTGTCAGCTGCTAGTTTTTACTATTACCTATTTATATATAGCTTCTAGTTAAACTGCCGGCTCTAACTAAACTGCTGACCTAACCTAAACTGCAGCAGCAGTGGCAACTTCAGCTCTCGATTGAATGCTGACCTGAGCCGCTACTTGTTTGGCAATTTCAATAAAGGCCTTTGATACAGCGCAGTCTGGGTCGCCAGCTACAATTGGCACCCCTTGGTCGCCGCCAATGCGCACTTCTGGGTCGAGTGGTATTTCACCCAAGAACGGTACCTGGTGCTCTTCGGCTAAGCGCTTACCGCCGCCACGACCAAAGATTTCGTACTGTTCGCTTGAACCCTTAGGCTGGAAGTAGCTCATATTCTCGACGAAGCCGAGGATTGGCACTTCCATTTGTGAAAACATTGCTAGGCCTTTGCGGCCATCGAGCAAGGCAACATCTTGTGGGGTGGTGACGATGACGCCGCCGGAAAGCTGAGTGGCTTGCACCATGGTCAGCTGGGCGTCGCCTGTGCCTGGTGGCATATCAACGATAAGATAATCGAGTTCGCCCCATTCAACGTCGCGCAAAAATTGTTTGATAGCTTTGTCTAGCATTGGTCCGCGCCAGATTAGTGGTGTGTCTTGGGAGACAAAGAAAGCCATTGAAATGCATTTAACGCCATGATTTTCGGCTGGCACAATGCGGTTGTCTTTGGCGGTGGGCTGATAGGCATCAACTCCCATCATCAAAGGAATATTTGGACCAGTAATATCAGCGTCGAGTAAACCGACTTTGGCGCCGAGTTTAGCTAGTGCCACAGCCAGGTTGCAAGATACAGTTGATTTACCTACGCCGCCTTTACCTGAGGTGACGGCAATAATTTGTTTGATGCCGTTCACTGGTTCTTTGCCATTGCGGCGTTGTCCAGCCACTTGGGCTGCTGATTCCATTTCGACTTCTTCAACACCTTCTAAGGCTTTGACAGCGTCTTGGCATTCGCCTTCGAGGCGCTCCTTAACTGGGCAGGCTGGTGTTGTCAGCGTTAGTTTGAAAAACACTTTTGAGCCCGTAATCTTGATGTCGGAGATCATTCCGAGAGTGACTACATCGATGTTCAGGTCAGGATCCATGACCGTACTGAGGGCTTTTCTTATTTGCTCTTCGTTGAGCTTATTTTCATTGGCGCCAAGCATTGAGTGACCTGTTTAGGGTAGTGACGGGCTAATCAAATAGATTGCCAATCACATAGTAACGGCTCTAGCTCAAGAGCGGCCGTAAACTAATAAATTATTGAGGCTTGCTAGCACTAACTTCTCTTAAGTCTGGGGCTGCCGGATCTTGATTTTTGCTTGCTAAAGCCCGCTCGGCCTTGGTTATTGGGTGCTTTTCCCCCAATCTTTCAGTGAGCTTTTCAAGAGCGTCATTGACTTGCTCTTGGGAGCCGACACCTAAGGTGGCGTTAGCAACAGCCAGGTTAGCGGCACTGACATAACAATCGGGATGGTCTGAACTAAGCAAGGCTTGTCTCATTTTGAGGGCCGCGGCGAAGCATTCTTTGGCTTTGGCTGCTTGTCCCATTTGCAGGTAGCAGATGCCTTGATTATCTAGAGTGATAGCTAGATCTGGATGAATGGCAGGCAGAGAGCGCTTTTGAATGGCTAGGGCTCGTTCTATGTAGACTTGTGCTTTGTCATAGTTTTGTAAGCGCCGCTCTAAATCGCCAATACCCATCAGTGTTTTGGCTGTTAGTGGATGGTCAGGACCGAAAGCTTTTAAGCGAATCTCCAGAGCCCGTTCGTAGAGAGTGCGGGCCTCGCCTAGTTTATTTTCTTCGCGATAGAGACCAGCGAGATTATTGAGGTCCATTGCTGTATCAGGATGTTGGTTGCCCAGGGCATTTAAGTCAAGATAGAAAGCTCGTTGATAGTATTTCTCTGCTTTTTTAACTTGGCCAAGATCGCGATAAAGCCCGCCCAAATTGGCTAGTAGATAGGCGTTGCCGACATCACTGCGGCCGAGTTTTTTCTCTGTGATGGCTAGAGCTTTGAGATAAAGAGTCTCAGCTTCGCTGTAGCGACCCTGATCACGCCTCAGTTTGGCTAAGCCATTGGTGATGCTGGCTAGTTGTGGCGAGTCAGGCTGCTTAATTTGGGTCTCCCACAAATTTAGGGCCTTTAAGTAAGTTTTTTCAGCTTCCTGGTAATGACCTTGTTCGCGCTCGAGCATGGCTAGATTGTTGAGGGCTACAGCGGGCTCGGGCCGGCTGGCGGCAAAGCTGAGTCGGGCGGCTTCGGCTGCTTTTTCGTAGTAGGGGCGGGCTTCGCTGTAACGGCCTTGGATGCGGTAAAGCTCGGCCAGGTTGTTCATGGCTCGGGCTGTGCGTTTGTCGATTTGCCAGTCGGGGCCAAAAGTTTGGCAGACAGCCAGGGATGTTTCAAATTCTTTGCGTGCTTTCTCGTAGCGACCAAGTTTGAAAGCCTCTTCGCCAGCGGCAATGGCATTGTAGTAAGGTACGCTCTGGAAGGCCAGGAGGATGGCCCAAGTCAGCGTGCAGCCAAAGAGCGCGCGGCGGTACCATTTCATTTTGGGGTTGTCGACGACTTTTTCTTTGAAGCCTTTTTGCCAGCGAGCAATTTTGCTGAGCAAAGATGGGCTCTTGAGAGGCTCACCTTCGACCGTCTGAACCGCTGGCGCTGCCTCATCTTTGCCTGTATTGGACGGCATGGTGGGCGGCTGGGCGTGGGACTGGGTCAGAGGGTCGGCTGGTAAGTCTTGAGATTGGTTTGGGGTGTGTTTTCTCATAGGGCTAACTTACGTCTGAGCCCGAGAGGAAGTCAAGAGGGGTTTTGGATAGTATTCGTATCTCCAAAATCGCCTTGGCAAACCTATGGCCACGGCCGGCCTGAACTTTGCCTTAATTTGCAGGAGTTTGCCAGAATCTAGCGCGTTGCCAGAATGGTGAGCAGCAAATCTTCGAAAGCTTGCTTGTTTATTTGTGTGGCTACTTGCACTTTGCGCCCAGTGAAAAGTGATGGGCCTGTGCGGCCGATACTCTTGCCTGAGGTAGAGACGTCAATCTTCACTTCTTTATAGGTGAATAAGCCCGGCTCAATGGCAGCAGCGGCCGTGATGGTGTCCCAGAAGTAATAGTCGAAACCTTTGACCAGGCTCCATAGCTTAAAGGCTAGGGCCGAGGCCCGTGAGTTTTCTGATTGGGCTTCGAGTTTGGCTAAAAAGTCTTTGGTAACCGGTAGGTCATTGGTGAGATCAAGAGTAATGAGCTTGATTGGAATTTTGCTGTCAAGCACTTGCTTGAAGGCAACCGGGTCGGCATAGACGTTCCATTCAGCGGTGCCGTCAGTGCCTTCTTCTTCGACGTTGCCTTTGCAGTTGATGGCTCCGCCCATGATCAAGAACTCTTGAATCTTGTCTTTGACTTCGGGCTGACTGGTCAAGAGTTTGGCAATGTTTGTAAGAGGGCCAGTTGTGACCACAGTGAAAGGCACTTTTGAATTAGAGAGGCAATCTAAAAATACCGATTCAATATTGCGCGGCCGACCATGCTGGTATGGCTTCTTCAGATAGTTGTCACGGAAAAGCGGTAGCTCATTGATGATGTAGCTTTCTCTGCGCCAGTTTTCTGGAAACGGATGCGGCACTTCGTCTTCGGTTAGGGCTATTTCGGGCCCGTCGATATCGAGGTAGGTAGCTATTTTTTGAGTCGCTTCAAAAATTTGAGCGGCATAGCAGTCACCGTTGGTGATACCAACAGCCTGCAAATCGATTTCTGGGCTGAGCCAGAGCAAAATGCAGCTGAGCAGATCGTCAACGTGACCATCGTGATCGTGAATGATAGGTTTAGGCATCCCTCAAGTTTACTGTCCTGACAAGGCAGTTTCATTAGAGGGCAATTTATTGCTGAAATTTATTGACGAATTGTTTTGATCGGGCTGCCAATTGGGGCTAGAGAATGCCGAGATCCATCTTGGCTTCTTCGCTTGCCATGGTCTTTGGATCCCAACGGGGTATCCATACCAGTTTGACATCGACATTTTCGGCCCAGGGCAGTTTCTTGGCCGCGGCATGGCACTGACCTTGAATGACAGCGCCAACAGGGCATCCTGGGCTCGTCAGAGTCATTTTGATGTTGACGTCGTTGCCGGTTACTTTGACTTCGTAAATGAGGCCGAGATCAACAATGTTGATGCCTAGCTCGGGGTCGACAATTTGGCGAAGATTTTCTAGAACAAGATCTTCTTGCAACGATGACATCATAACGGCTTATTCCTTTTTGGTAGATTTAGCAGTCTGGATTCCTTCCAAAAGCGTGTTCCAGGGTAGCAGTGCACACTTGATACGCACAGGATATTTCTTCACGCCCCGCAGAGCTTCTAGCTCTTCTAGTTCGTCTTCAAAGGCAACTTCGTCGCTCTTTGTTAGCATCATATTTTTGAAGCTTTCGATAATTTCTTCGGCGCGCTCGACCGATTGACCAAGTATTGCTTCAGACATCATCGAGCCTGAAGCTGTATTGATAGAGCAGCCATGGGCCATGAGTTTAACGTCTTCGATTAAGCCAGTTGGCGAAACATTGAGATAGAGAGTTAGCTCATCACCACAAAGTGGATTGACACCTTCCACGGTGGCACTAGCATTGTCTATGCTGCCGTTATTGCGCGGGTTGTGGTAGTGATCCAGGATAGTTTCCCGGTATAGATCATCTGCAAGCGACATGTCCCATAACCTTATCAGCTTCTTTGAGAGCGGCCATTAACAGGTCGACTTCTTCAAGGGTGTTGTAGATATAAAAACTAGCGCGGGCTGTGCCCATCACTTTCAAATCTTTCATCAGGGGCTGGCAGCAATGGTGACCCGCTCTGATTGCCACAGCACTGTCGCTCAAAATTTGACCGAGATCGTGGGGGTGAATTCCTTCAACGTTAAAGGCGACAACGCCGCCGCGAAGATTGGCGTCTTTAGGGCCATAGATGGTGATGCCTTTGATTTCACCGAGGCGCTTAAGGGCATACTCAGTGATCTCCACTTCGTGTTCTCTGACATTATCCATTCCTAGATTTTGCAGATACTCAATAGCGACACCACTAGCAATAACATCAGCGATGTTTGGTGTGCCGGCTTCAAACTTCCAGGGTAGCTCATTCCAGCGGCTCTTATCGCGGTGAACTGAGCTAATCATGTCGCCGCCAAACATAAATGGTGGCATGGCGTTGAGAATTTCTTTCTTGCCCCAGAGAATGCCAACACCTGTTGGCCCCAGCATCTTATGCAAGGAGAAGACATAAAAATCACATTCAAGTTCAGCAACAGAAGTCTTGAGGTGGGGCACTCCTTGAGCGCCGTCTACAAGAATAATGGCATTGTGCTGGTGGGCTAGTCTGGCCAGCTCTTTTACTGGTGTGATTGTGCCCAATACGTTAGACATTTGGGTAACGGTAACCAGTCTAGTTTTGCTGCCAATCAATTGTTTGGCCGATTCCATATTGATTTGGCCGTCTTCGGTCAGCTCTAAAAAGACTAGCTTCGCTTCGCGTTCTTGAGCCAATTGCTGCCAAGGCACCAGGTTTGAGTGATGCTCCATTGGTGACAAAACAATTTCATCGCCAGGCAAGACATTCTGTCTGCCCCAGCTGTAGGCCACAAGGTTAATAGCTTCTGTTGTATTGCGAGTGAAAATTACTTCGCAGGTTTCTTTGGCGCCGATAAAGTTAGCAACAGTTTCGCGCACCCCTTCATAAGCGGTGGTCGCTTCTTCTGACATGGTGTGAATGCCGCGATGCACATTCGAATTGTATTGCTCGTAGTAATTAGAGATGCTTTTGATTACTTGAACAGGCTTTTGGGAGGTGGCGGCGTTGTCTAAATAAACTAGTCGCTTGCCGTCGATTACGCGATCAAGAATGGGGAAATCTTGGCGAATTTTTTCTACATCTAAGTTGCTCATGGCTTTTCTTGCTTCTCTATATCTAAACTACGAACCCACCGCGGCCGGGTGGCAATTGACGAATACTTCGCTGTCTCTCACTTCCACTGGATAAGTCGGGACATTGATTACTGCCGGTAAGCATAAGGCTTTGCCTGTGCGCACATCGAAGCGGGCGCCGTGGCGAGGGCATTCAATTTGACAGTCGACCAATTCACCTTCACCGAGAGGTCCACCGTCGTGGGTGCAGATATCGGCTATGGCGTAGAATTTTTCTTCGACGTTGCAGAGGGCGATGCGCACTTCTCCAACCGTAAATACTTTTGCTGTACCTTCTTTGACATCAGTTATTTGAGCGACTCTAATAAAACCAGAATTGCTCATTTGTAGATTTTATCCGCTACCAGATCACCGACCCAGTCTGCGGCTCCCTTGATTTCGATGTCATCGAGAATCTGGACAAAGAATCCTCGGACAATCAGTTCTTCTGCTTCTTTTAGATTGAGGCCGCGACAATTCAAATAGAATAGTTGCTCTTTGTCTACCGGGCCAACGGTGGCTCCGTGTGAGCATTTGACGTCGTCTGCGAGAATCTCTAGGCGTGGAATAGAATCGGCTCTAGCTTCAGTACCAAGCAAGAGGTTTTTGTTCGATTGAAAAGCGTTTGTACGCTGGGCAATCTTGTCTACTTTGACGATGCCTTGGTAGACCGATGAAGAAGTGTCTTTTAAGGCCACTCGGAAGTTGATATTAGATGTGGTATCAGGGCAGGTGTGCTCTTGGATGGTGTTATAAGAGAAGTGCTCTGAACCATCGCCGAGAACAACACCGCGAATATCACTATGTGAGCCAGGCTCGACCATAATTGTTTCGATGTCCGACTTGATTTGCTTGCCGCCCAATCCAGCCGTGGTGAGGTTGAAAACACCATCTTTGTGAATGTGGGTGCGGACGCGGCTCACGGCAAATACAGAGTTGGAGAGCTTGTCTACGGCCATAACCGTTACTTTGGCTCCCTGGCCCACTGTTATTTCGAAGAACGAGTTAGAAAGAGTTGTGCCAGTTACTGACTTGTCTGTAGCCTCTGCCTCAGTATTGGCGAAGGCGCTGACCACGGTGACATGGCTATTGGCTTCAGCCACAACCACTACCCGTGGAAATACTGCCTGACCAGTTGGGCCTACAGGCAAATTGACGGCGCTGACGAAAGGTCCATCCACTACTACGTTCTTAGGAACGTAAAGCAGAAGGCCACTGTTGAAGAGGGCCTTGTTCATCAAGGTAAATTTGTCATCAGAAGCTAGAGGCTTACCGGTTTCAAATATTTTCTTGACCAGGTCTGGATGCTTTTCTATTGCTTCAGTTAGAGGTAAGAAAATCACGCCTTGTTTAGCTAACTCAGGATTGATCGTGGCGAATTGAGTTTGGCTTTCGTAGTCATCTACGAACAGGCCAGCTGGTTCGCCTAGTTTGGCTAAAGCCGACTGCAAGATTTCCATTGCTGGAGCTTTAGTGGCTTTGTTTTTCAGTGGATCAACCGTAATGAAGGTGGAGAGATCCAGATTGTCGATTTCAGTTTTGCGCCAATCATCATCACGAGTGGTCGGCATGGGGCTCTGGAAATAAATTTCCCAGGCTGCATTTCTTGAGTCTTGCAACCAGCTTGGTTCGCCATTTCTCTGAGCAAGATCGGCTACCCGTTCTTTTGCTATGGTGTTGGCTAACTTCAACTCCGCCATGACTGTTTCCATCTCCATCTTCATTTTTGTTCGCTTGCGCTTACTGTTAGGTCTTTTCTTTTGGATTTGTTGTGTCAGATTTTCTTCAAAGTTTCTGACACTTTTGAAAGCCCTTACTCGAACCTTCTACTTCTTAACCGACAGATCCTTCCATTTCGAGCTGAATCAAACGATTCAACTCTACGGCATACTCAAGGGGCAACTCTTTTGTGAATGGCTCAAAGAAGCCATTTACAATCATCGCCGTTGCTTCATCTTGGTTGAGGCCACGGCTCATCAGGTAGAAGAGTTGCTCTTCGCCTACTTTTGATACGGTGGCTTCGTGCTCGATGTTGACGTCTTTCTCGTCAATTTCCATGGTTGGATATGTATCTGATCTTGATTTGTCGTCGAGCAATAGAGCGTCGCACTTGACAGATGATTTAACCCCGGTGGCCTTCGGATAAACCTTGATCAAACCACGATAAGAAGTACGTCCGCCATTTTTGCAAATAGACTTGGAGATAATCATCGAGGTTGTGTTTTTGGCAGCGTGGATGATTTTTGCACCAGCATCTTGGTGTTGATCTTCGCCAGCAAAGGCAATCGAAAGTACTTCGCCATGAGCCCGTTCGCCCAGCAAGTAAATGGCTGGATACTTCATGGTCAGCTTGGAGCCGAGGTTTCCGTCTACCCATTCAACTTTGGCATCTTCGTGGGCAACTGCTCTTTTGGTGACCAGGTTGTATACGTTTTTAGACCAGTTTTGAATGGTGGTGTAGCGAATGTGAGCGCCTGGTTTGGCAATTAGCTCAACTACAGCTGAGTGCAGTGAATCGGTTGAATAAGTCGGCGCGGTACATCCTTCGATGTAGTGCACGAAAGAGCCAGGCTCAGCAATGATTAGTGTGCGCTCGAACTGCCCCATATTTTCAGCATTGATTCTGAAATAGGCTTGCAATGGAATTTCAATTTTGACGCCTGGTGGCACCCAGATGAAACTTCCACCTGACCATACGGCCGAGTTGAGAGCCGAGAACTTGTTGTCGGCAGCAGGAATTACGGTGGCGAAGTGTTCGCGCACAATGTCTTCGTGCAGTCTCAGGCCTGAGTCCATGTCGAGGAAGAGTACCCCTTGTTTTTCCAGGTCTTCGCGAATGGAGTGGTAGACCACTTCTGATTCATATTGAGCAGTGACGCCGGCTAAGAATTTGCGCTCGGCTTCAGGGATGCCTAAACGATCAAAAGTATTCTTGATACCTTCTGGCACTTCGTCCCAGTCAGTTTCTTGCTTTTGTGATGGTTTGATGTAATAGAAGATGTTTTCGAAGTCGATATCATTGAGCAGGCCACAGTTGCCCCAGGTAGGCATTGGCTTTTTGTTGAAGATATCGAGAGCGCGTAAGCGGAACTTGAGCATCCACTCGGGCTCGTTTTTCATCGCTGAAATTTTTTCGACAATTTCGCGGGTTAGACCGCGGCCTGACTTGAAAATATAGTCTTCTTTATCAGAGAAGCCATACTTGTAGTCGTTGCCGATCCCTTCCAGACCTGCACTTTTATTGAGCTCTGGTTTAGCGCTTTCTGGCAACCCTTTGTTGTTTAGGGCTGGGGCTAGTTCTGCCGACATAATTGCCTCCTTAACCATCTTAATTACTTAGCGCCTACGACTGCAGGGCTTGAGCTTGAACTTGAACTAGAAGTCTTTGTCGCGTTGGGGCCAGTTCCCGGAGTTGGTTGCATCTCCGAAGTAACCCATTCATAACCACGGTCTTCTAGCTCGAGAGCTAGTTCACTGCCGCCGGAAGCAACAATCTTGCCGTCTTGGAAGACGTGCACGAATTGAGGCTGAACATAATTGAGCATGCGCTGATAGTGGGTGATCAGCAAGATTGCTGTATCAGCTTTACTGAGGGCGTTTACACCCTCTGAAACTGTTTTGAGAGCGTCGATGTCTAGACCTGAATCGGTTTCGTCAAGAATAGCCAGGGACGGATTGAGCATTGAGAGTTGAAGAATCTCCAGACGCTTTTTCTCACCGCCAGAGAAGCCGTCGTTGACATAACGAGAGAGAAACTCGTCTTTGACGCCAAGTTTAGCCATCAAAGCTTTTAGTTCAAGGCGAAATTCTTTGACCGGAATATCGCGACCGCGAACGGCGTTTACTGTTTTTCTCAAGAAGTTCGAAACTGAGACACCAGGAATTGATACTGGGTATTGGAAGGCTAGAGCTAGACCGAGCTTGGCCCGTTGATCTGGGCTCATCTCCGAAATTTCTTGACCTTTGTAGAGCATCTTGCCCGAGGTCACTTTATAGCGTGGGTGGCCCATCAGGGCGTAGGACAGGGTCGACTTGCCAGAACCGTTACGACCCATGATGGCGTGAATTTCGCCAGCATTGATAGTCAGGTTCACACCTTTGAGAATCTCTTTGTCTTCAACGTTGACGTGCAAGTCAACGATCTCGAGCAAAGGAATGGCGCTCGAATCAGAGTTTGAGCCTGTACTTTTGTTGGTGTTTGGGGAAGTCATCTTCCGGTTTGCCTCTTTTTGCTACTGGTCAAAATTTCTAGGTTGCGATCTTTTTTTTAGTGCTTTCGTGCTGGAAAAAATCTCTTTTGCTTCGCCAGACAATTGCTTTGACCCAATTCTGGTTGCCTCTGAATCATATCCCTTTTATAGATAGTTTCCCTTGGGAACTTCCCTTAAAAGTTTGCAACGTTCGCAACATGGCACTTTATAGATAAAATAGTATCAAAAATCGACTAACTCGGCTCAGATTATTTATAATCCTTTTCGGGATATCGACAGATATAGGGTTTGGGGCTTCAAGCTCTTAATTTTTCGGGTCATACCCGGTGGTAGATTTGGTCAATTTGAGTGACAATGGAAACATAGGCAAGAATTTCCCGCAAAATGATTGGCACGGCTCAAGGCAAAACTGTGGCCACTTTCGCCCAATCGGCAAACTTTGACCAAGTTACCTATTTCAGCCCGATAAAACCTGCCTAACAAAATTTGAGACAGCAATAAATGATCACACAGCCTTTAGGCGAGATACCCGAGAAAACTCAAGAAGCAATCGTGCTTCACCTCAAGCGCCAGGGCGAACTGACGGTGGGCGATCTCTGTAGTGTGCTCGGTATTACTTCTATGGCTGTAAGACGCCATCTCACCGGGCTGCAGAAAGATGGCTTGATTGAATCGCGTATTGAACGCCAAACTCGAGGTCGGCCTACCTATAAATACAAGCTCACTGATAAGGCCGAATCACTATTTCCCTCGGGGGGTTCTACTCTGGCCGTTGATTTGCTCGATGCGGTTTATGAGCAAGCGGGTCACAAAGGTGTGATGGAGCTGCTTTCCATTCGCAACAAGAAGCGCATAGAGCGCTTGAAGGCCCGAGTTAACGACAAATCATTGGCGCAGCGAGTTGAGGAAGTGGCTAAGATCTTCTCGGAAGATGGCTATATGACTGAATGGGAAGGACTGCCCGATGGTAACTTCATCATTTACCAGCGCCACTGCGCCGTGCACGACTTAGCCAATCAATTTCGCCAGTTGTGTTTGATGGAGCCGCAGATGATGCAGGCTTTGCTCGGCGTTAAAGTGACACGCGAAAAGTATATTCTGCGTGACGACCCGCTTTGTGCTTACCTGGTGCATGCTAATGAGCAGCCCCAAGAGCTAAACCAAGAACTAAACCAAGAACTAAACCAAGAACTAAACCAAGAGTTAGCTTCTGATTCGCAGTAGCCTCTGTATTACTTAGGCTTAGATGCCTTTGAGCTGCCAGAAGCTTGCTTGGGTTCTTGGTGAAACTGTGGAAAGTTTGACAAAGTTGGCTGGGCCGCGGGCTGCAATTGGCAAACCACCGGTGATGACAATGGTGTCACCGGCCGAGACATAATTGCGCTTCAACAAGGTTTCTTCCACAAGGGCCATGGTTGACTCTGAATCAGAAACTTCAGTCAGCATCACTGGAGTGGTGCCCCAGGTGAGTGTCAGTTGACGGTAGACGTGAGTTTGTTGGGTCAGAGCAATAATTGGGCATGGTGGCTTGAACTGTGAAATTAGTCTGGCCGTGGAGCCTGACTTTGTGAAAGTAGCAATCACTCGAGCATTCATGTCCACAGCCATGGCGCAAGCGGCGTGGGCAATAGCGTGGGCGGAAGAACCAAGCTCGTGTTCGTGTAGCTTAGAGCGGTCTTGGCTGGCTTCTGCTGCTGATGCAATGCGATCCATCATCGTTACTGTTTCGACAGGATAGTCACCCATGGCACTTTCTTCTGAAAGCATTACGGCATCGGTACCGTCGAAGATTGCGTTAGCAACGTCGGAAGCTTCTGCCCGAGTTGGTCTAGGATTGTTGGCCATCGAATCAAGCATCTGAGTAGCTGTGATGCAGGGCTTGCCGTGCGCGTTTGCCCGTCTGATGATTAGTTTTTGAGCTGGTGGAACCATTTCTGGTGGCAGCTCGACGCCCAGGTCGCCTCTTGCCACCATGACACCATCGGTGACGGCTAAAATTTCTTCTAAATGATCTACTGCTTCTGGCTTTTCTAGTTTGGCAATAATCATTACCGGTGGCCAGTGGTCGCCAATTTGCTCTCTCAAGTCAACAATGTCTTGAGCGTCGCGTACAAATGAGAGCGCGACAAAATCAACTTCGCATTTGAGACCAACTTTCAGGTCTTCTTTGTCTTTTTCAGTCAGGGCTGGAATAGACAGTCGGACGCCAGGAATATTAATACCCTGGTGATTTTTCAGAACGCCACCCATGATGATCTCGCAGATAGCATCGGTTTCATTGGTTTCGACAACGCGCAATTCGATTAAGCCATCATCAAGCAAAATTGTGTCTTGCGGTTTTACTTCGCGTGCCAAAGGCTCATAGTTGGTGCTGACAATTTCTACTGTGCCTTCAAGTTTGCGGCTTGTGAGGGTAAAGAGTTTGCCTTTCTCCAGCTTGACTGGCAGATCGCCGGTCAATTTGCGGGTGCGAATTTTCGGACCAGAGAGGTCTAGTAGTATGCCCACTGGCATGTCTAATCTTGCGCTGATTTCGCGAACGTCAGCAACTACCGACTCTATGAATTCAGGAGTAGAGTGCGAACAGTTGATTCGTGCCACATCCATACCAGCCTTGATCATTTCAGCTAGTACTTCAGGCTGCCGACAAGCAGGTCCGATGGTAGCAATAATTTTGGTGCGAGTGTCCTTCATAGAACGCGGCTTCCTTGTGCTATCAGTTGCTCGCGCTGGCGAGTCTTGAAGATTATTCATTTGGTTTCTTCTAAATTGAGAGGTTTATTTGCTTTTGCTGCCTGAGGCAAGTTCGCTTTCTTCTAAGCGAAAGTTGGCAAGATTGAGTTCAGCAAAGCAGTTGTCGATATCGGCAATTGCGGCAATTTCGTTGAACTGAATATGGCCGCTCTTGATCATGTTGTAGAGCTTGTTGAAGCGCTCAACGTGTCCATCAAAACGCTCGATAGCATAGTCTTTAGCTTGTCCAGTGGTGACCAAGAAAGGCCAGTCGCTTGATGAAAGCAGTAAGAGCTCACGGGCCAACTGTTCTGCTGCTTTGTGCAGGGCAGCATCGTTTGGTGAGGCTTTGACCAGCTCCATCACTTCTTTCATCTGTTTTTCCGCTTGATGAATTTGCGGCCACATGAATTCAGTATCGTTGTTGAGCCAAACTTGATAGTGGCCACCAGAGCCCCAAGAAGACTCAGGCAGATTGATAGTTTTTTCTGGCGGTGTGGCTGTCAAATACTCAGTAGCAGTCTGCATGTCGATAGCAGTGTAGTTTTTCAAACGGCGAATAACTTCTTTCAGCCAGGTTACGCCTTCAAACCACCAGTGACCAAATAGTTCGGTATCAAATGAAACCATTACCAGGCCGGGGCGGCCGGTGGTTTTTAGATGTTCGGTCAAGCAACCTTGGAGGAAGCCGACATAGTGATCGGCATTCTCTTTAATGCGATTAGCAGCAGCTTCTGGGTTGTAAAGCTCTTTGTCGCCCAGGTCTGTACTTTTAGAAGTAAGCTTCCAGAAGTGCAAGCCGGAAGTATCATCTTTTTTGTGGAACTCGCGATAGTTGCCATCTCCTGGATAACCTTGGTCGGCAGACCAAACTTGGTAGCCAGCTTGTTCGTGACGACCCATCACGGCAATTGGATACTCTTTCAGCCAGAAGGCTTCGAATGTATCTAAACCAGTGTTGCCATTTTGTTTAGATGGTACATATTCTACTGAGCCGTAAGGACCGACTACGCGGCGTACTTCAGCTGTTTGGCCACCCTTAATAACGAATGATTCGGTGAAGAAATATTTCAAACCAGCTTCGAACAACCATTTTTCTATACCGGCACGTTCGCCTTGAGCTGGTCTGTAGGCGCATTCTGGGAGCCAAAATCCGTTAGGATCTTTGCCAAAGTGTTTTTTGTAATTGGCCACACCGGTTTTGTACTGCGCCAAAATTGAAACATCTTCGCTCAACAATGGTGAGAAACAGTGGGTGGCAGCTGAAGTTGTAATTTCGATGGCACCTGCGTCCTGCAGACGTTTGAAGCCGCCAATTAAGTCGCGTTTCCAGCGGTCAGCAAAGTCGCGTTGAATGGCGGTAAACCAATCTAAATAGAATTTTGCTAGATGATGATTTTCAGGGTTTGGGCTGGCGCCAAAACTTGCATACTTTGCTTCGTCGGCTTTAGCTGCTTTGATACGCAGGCTGAGAAACTTCTCGAAGCCTTGTTTTAAGTGCTCATCGGCTAATTGCTCGCAGAGCACAGGAGTGAGACCGATGGTCAGTTTTGCTTTGATACCTTCTTGCAAGAGGTCGTCGATAGCGTTCAAGAGAGGAATGTAGGTCTCTGCCATACATTCATAAACGCTTTCTTCACCGAAGGGCCACATACCGGCCTTGCGGTAGAAGGGAAGGTGACTGTGCAACATGAAAACAAAGGAGCCGATGCTCAACGTCCTGACCTCTTACTTATTGCTGCGTTCCGAAATCTGCATACGAGAGTGCGTCGCTCCAGAGTCGGTCTTGAAACCCATCAAGTGAATGGATTTTGTGATACCCAGGAGCGTCAGTTCTTTATGAACTTGCCTACGAACTTGCAAAGAACAGTCAGGAATATAACAAGAAGAAGGCTAGCCGGTCAGCAGCTCAGGCCCAAACCGTAACTATTCTTTAGTAGCGGTTTGAGTTATGCTGAGAGAACAATTGTTGCGGTAAATTACGAGCAGATGTCAGAAGAACCAGAAAACATCAACTTCTCCCAGCCTTCGGCAGAGGCTGCGGGCGATTCTAAACCCAAGCGTGGTCGTCCTCCTGTTGCTAAACCGGCGGGCTCGACTGCTAGTCAAGCGGCTGATAAGCCAGCTGAAAACAAAGTGGTCAAGTTGCTTGATAAAAACCCTGTTGGTATGACTCTGCCAGAAATGGCCGGAGGGCCAAGGCAGCTCAAGCGTATTCGTACTTTGCGGCCACAGCTGGCCGAGGCCATTCGCGCTGGTTTGATTATGCCTGTTTCACAAAGAGCTGGTCATACGGTTTATCGCTTAGTCCGACACATTGCTAATCGCTAATCGTTAATGATTAGTTGGTGCAGCTTGTTCAACAGGGTTTGACTTTCTCCGCGCACATGAACTGTTTTCAATCTAGCTGTGGAGCCAGCCTGTAGGCTGACTGTCGACTTCGGTACATGCATAAGCTCGGCAATTAGTTCCAGCAGGGCGGCGTTGGCTTGACCTTCGATGGCACGAGCCTTGAGCTTGATTTTGAGCCGTGGGCCATCACCCGCTTCTCTTTCACCAAGAATGGCACTAACTTTTGCCCCAGGCTGAACGTAAAGTCTCAGAACCAGTCCGTCTTCAACAACCTGTGCAAATCCTGTACTAGTCATACTTCTCTCAGGCATACTGCTACAATATCCAATCACATATTTAGATCGCAAGGGGGGCATATGGCTGCTAAGGTTGTTAAGGTCGGTACTCACCAGGTTTCAGCCGGTGGGAAGTTTCTGATCATAGCCGGGCCATGTGTAATTGAGTCGTGGGAAACGATTTTCACCACTGCTAGCCACCTTAAAGCGCTTTCAGCTAAGCATGACTTCAATCTAGTCTTCAAAGCTTCTTTTGATAAGGCTAATCGCACTGCTGTACATGGATTTCGTGGACCAGGCTTAGAGAAGGGCTTGGCTATGTTAGCTGACATCAAAAGTAAGCTTGATCTTCCAGTGCTCTCTGATATTCACGAAGTGGAACAATGCCAGGCCGCTGGTGAAGTTTTAGATGTTTTGCAGATACCAGCTTTTCTTTGCCGTCAGACCGATTTGTTAGTTGCCGCTGCTCAGACTGGTAAGTGTGTCAACATTAAGAAAGGCCAGTTCCTCTCTCCTGCTGAGATGAAGAACGCTGTTAAAAAAGTAGTTGATTCTGGCAATGAAAATGTCATGCTCACTGAGCGTGGCACCACATTCGGTTACAACAACTTGATTGTCGATTTCCGCGGCATTCCTATTATGAAAGAGACTGGTTATCCCGTTATCTTTGATGCCACTCATTCAGTTCAGCTCCCTGGTGGCGCTGGTGATGCCTCTAGTGGGCAGCGGCAATATATCCCGACTTTAGCTCGGGCTGCGGTAGTGGCTGGGGTTGATGGTATGTTCATGGAAGTTCATCCGAATCCCGATGAAGCTAAGAGCGATGCTGCCAATCAAGTGCCCTTGGGTCAAGTTGAAGAGTTGCTAGTGCAAGTAATGAAGCTCTACAACACGGTTAGGGAATTGCCAGATATCAGTCTGCCAGCTCCTGGGCAGTGCAAGCAATTTGTTACCGTTTAACTGCTAAGGCTGTGAAAATAATTTTGAATTTGAAACTGATTCGAGTGACAGCTGCTCTTGCTGCACTCAATTGTTCACTTGGCACCAGCCTGTCACTGGCATCTCTTGCCTCATTAGTTTCGCTTCAACCAGCTTACGCTGAGGCTGCCGCTGACGCCGCGGCCGCTACGATTGATCTAAGCGACTTGCTTTCAAAAAGCCTCACTGCCTATGGTGGCGAAGAGAATGTCGCTCAAATAGCGGCTGGCTTTAACGTTTTCGGCAAAGAGTACGACAATGTTTCGCAGGGCTTGCCTGGCGGTTTAGACTTGAGTCAAGTTGAGAGTCGGCCCAGTGACTCTTCTTTTCGTCTGATGCGCAAAGGTGTGCGCTGGCGTCTTGATCATGAGCGGGGCGATACACTCAACAATGGCGTTACTTCTGCTACTTTGACTGAAGGCTTTAATGGTGAAATACCGTGGGTGCAAGCTGGTGCTCGCAGTTCTGCTAAAGCCGAAGATTTGCAAATCGACTCGGCCAAATTGCTTAACTTAGCGACCACCTTGCCCGCTACTTTTGTCATGGAAGGCCTGCTCTTGGTCCAGACTGACGCTAAAGTGCAGGTTGAAGAGCACGGCAGCAGTCGGAGCGTCGATCAAGTCGTTCTATTGGGAAGCTCTAATTTGCGCGGTACACCGGTTTGGCTGGTGCAATTTAATAGCCCTAACGGCTCTGATAGTTTCACTGTTGCCATTGAGCAAAATAACTATATGGTAGTTTCAGTCGCTTTTACCCTCGGCGATGGTGCTAAGAAGAAGGCCTTATCGTTAGAGTATAGTCAGTATCAGCCTTCTGCTGGCAGCCTTTATCCGCATCGCGTCATTCGCCGAGTTGACGATAAAGTTGAGTTGGTGCGAATTACTGCCGACTTAAGTGCTAACCCTAAGATCAAAGATAGCGAATTTGATAGGCCTGGTGGCACTTTCCACTTGAGTCGCACAGTCACTGTACCCTTCGATTATGGTCAGCGTGAGATTCTGGTCAAAGGTCGCCTCAACAATGGTGAGGAACTAGACTTCCTTTTTGATACTGGTGCCAGCGATACTATCATCGACCGCCGCGTTGCTGCTGAGAATTATCTGCTCAAAGAAGGCCTGGCTGGAATGCAGGCTCTGTCTGGTTCTGTTATGACCAATACCAGTACGATTGGTCGATTGGAACTGGGCAATCTTATTGTCAACGATATCGAAGCGCGCATTCTTGATTTGTCTTCGCAGTCGCGGCACCTAGGTCGTCGCCTGGGCGGAATTATCGGTACCAATGTCATTTCTAAGTTTGTTGTTGGTGTTGATTATGGCAAAACCAGCCTCACGTTTCATGATGCTGATAGTTTTTCGCCTACAAGCGATTGCGCTGCTGTGACCTTCTCTCGCCGCAGTGCCCCAGTGGTGAAAGTAAAGCTCAATGGCCGTGAAGATGTGATGATGCTGGTCGACACTGGAGCTGCATTTAACAACCTCCCCGCTGCTGTGGCCGCTCGATATAGCAGCGGTGACAACAAGCATGTTACCGAAGGCACCGGCCTTGATGGGCGACCAGTTAAGCTTGGCCGTGTCATGGTTGATAATGTTGCACTGGCTGGCAAAACGGTCAAGCGTGTTGACTTTACTTATACTCTGTCACTGCCATCTAGCTCTGGTAAAAGTGAGTCTAAGAGCGATTCCGGCTTCTTCCAGACTTCAAACTTAGGCATACTTGGAAATCCATTTTTGGAGAATTTCTTTGTCTATTTTGACTATAAATTCCAACGAATGCTGATTCGGCCATCGGCAGTAGTAAAAACCCGTTCTCTCATTGACCAAGCCATTGCGGCTGGTGACGATCAACTGGTGCAAAAACGTGATTTTAGATTGGCGGAGTTGAACTACAACAAGGCCTTGCTCTCTGCCACCTCCAGTGGTGACAAAAAGAATGAGGCAAGATTGCTGGGCCGCTTTGGCAATTTGCGCCGCATGATGGCGAAAGACTTGGGTCGCCCGGAGCACTCTAAAGCCAGTTACGACTATTTTGTCAGGGCTCAGGACCTGGCTAAGAAAGTTGGTTCAACCGAAATTGAAGGGCGCATTTTGGCCGATTGGAGCTTACTTTATCTTGATGGCAATCAAGCGGTATCGGCCAAGCAGACAATTGATAGAGCCTTGCAGCTAACTCCCCAAGACGCCAACGTCAATATCGACTATGCCGTTCATTTATTCCGTGGCCGGCGCTTCCCTGAAATGCAGCGCTATGTTGAAAAAGCTCTGTTCCTTGACCCTTCCAATTGGCAAGCACTCTGGTATCAAGTGAAGTTGTCTGAATTGTTTGGTGATAGTAATAAGGTAATTTCTACTCTTAAAGAGATTCTGCGTTACTACCCCTGGTCTAAAACAGCTCAGGATAAATTGAAGCAATTCTTGCCACCACCAGTAGCGCCAGGCACGCCAGCACCCGGTGCTGCCGGTTTGCCGATTAATCCTGGCCCAAGCGCTACGCCTATTCCTTCTCGCTAGGGCTTGATTTGCTGTTGGCCTATTTCGAAGCTGAGAGTTTGTTAGCTTGTTTTTGTACTGCCCCTGAGAGCTCTTTGAACTGAGGGCCAAACCAATACTTGCGCATTTCGGCGTAAGCTTGCGGATAACTGTAGCCATCTTCGGTTACTCGCCAAATGCCCACCAAGCAGCCAGTGCGGTCTGAGCCATGAGCACAGTGTAGAAAAACAGGCTCGTTCTTGTCGCGGCCTTGTCTCACTGCCTCAAAGTAAGTTGTTAGTTGAGCTTCGGTGGGTGCCTTGGAGCTCATGGGCAAGTTAATGTATTTCATGCCGAGTTCGGTGGCCGTAGCTTCTTCACTTCTGGTTATGGCACTGCTGGCACGCAGGTCTATCAGCGTTTTTACACCCTTTTCTTTGAGCTGTTGTAGGCCTTTTTTACTGGGCTCGCCACCTCTATATAAGAAGGGATGAACCGTGTGGAAGTTGGGCAGGTCTTCGATTTTTTTATGGGGAGTTTTGTAATCTACTGAGTTGCTGCTAGTTTGAGCATAAGCTGCTGGCAGGAAGCTCAGCAGTGAGAGTGCTGCGAGCGGCAGTATTTGGAACTTCACGACGTTCTCCGAATGCAAGTTGATAGAGTGTGTAATAGCACAGTCTCTTTTAGTTTCGCTCCTGCTATCGTCTAAGGCAAGTAGGAAACCAGGGTCTTTGTTAACTAACGTTAATCTTTGAGAAAATGTGCCAGATGTTTGAACTTTTTGACTACTTTGAGCGTATTCCCTTATGAGCCACCCGAATCGGTTGGAGTATATGGACCTTACAGACGAGGCCCTAATCGATAAATTTAGAGAGGATGGAGACATGACACTCTTCAAAACTCTCGTTAAACGGTATCAAAGCCGGGTGTACTCTACTGCCTTCCGTGTGGTGGGCAGCAGCGAAGAAGCAGAGGAGGTGGTGCAAGACACTTTTGTTAAAGTTCATCAAAATCTAGATAAGTATCGCTCTAACTCATCATTTGCCTCTTGGTTATTCCGTATTGCTCACAACCTCTGCATGGACAATTTAAGAGTTAAACAGAGGCGAAAGCCAACCACTCTGGTGTCATTCGACCCCCAGTCGAGTGTGGCAGAAGAAGAAGGACCGGGAGCTTTTGGTCAGACCCTTTCGCAGCTGGCCGATGAGAGACCAGACCCCTCGCAGAATCTAGATTTGAGAGAGCAAACAAGAATGGTCGAAGATTCTCTTAGTCAATTGCCAGAGACTCAGAAGATTGTTTTAGTTCTCCACGATATAGAAGGCTTCTCTTATCAAGAAATTTCAGAAATGGTTGGGGCTAACATCGGAACAGTGCGTTCACGTCTACATTACGGTCGAATTAAGCTGAAAGAATTACTCTCTCCATACTTCTCCTCCGACAATCTCAACTTGCCCGCAACATTTAGGTGATCGATATGCAAGGACAACCAAATCTCAATTGCCAGCAGATGGAAGAAGCACTTGATGCTTACTACGATTTAGAGCTTAGCCCGGAAGAAGCTGAAGCCGTGGAATTGCATTTGGCTGACTGCACTTCTTGCAGCGCTAAGTTGGCCGATATAGAGATGGTTGTAAGTCAACTCAAAAGTTTGCCAGCTGTAGAGTGGAGTGGTGACCTAAGTGATGCCATCGAAGCTCGCATTCTGGCTCAGTCGCATGCTGCATTAGGGGAGAGCGCTAGTGCACAGGCTAGTGCAGAAGCTAGTTCTAAAGCTAAGCCCGAAGCTAGCAATGTAGTGGCTCTAAATTCGGGCTCTAACGCTCGTGCTAAGTCTCCGGCTGGGGGTATCAAGACTGGCTACATTTTGGCTAGCGCTGCTTCTATTTTGGCTCTATTCTTTGCTTTCAGTCAGTTTAGCTCGGCTCCAACAGCAGTGAACAAAGTAGCGCAGCTGCCAGTAAAAGTAGTTCCAGCAATTAAGGAGGCGGCTCCTGTAAAAGAGATTGAGCGCAATGCGGCCCCAGATAATGGCCGTGAACTGGCTAATGCTAATGAGAGCACTAGTGTTCCGAACAAGCCGATTAAAGACACTTCTACTAATTCTTCTGCCAAAGTGGCTGTGAAACCTGATACTTCAGCAGCGCCTAAGCTCCTCAAGGAAGAGACAGCCACAGAAAAAATGTTAGCCAACAATAAGCAAGGCGATCGTGACAGTAATAAAAACAACGTCAACGATTCAGAAGAGATAGTTGCCGTTTATGACTACGAAACAATTGACAGTGCCTCTGACTTTGGCATCAATACTAACGAGGATGGATTGTATGCGATTAAACTGTAGCGGTTTTAGCAAAAGACTTTTTCTTGCTGGTACCGCCAGTCTGGCTCTACTGCTGGTATCGAGTTTTTCTGGCGCTTATTTGCCGGTGGCTCTGGCCCAGGGTGGCGGAGAAGGTGTCGAATCTCAGAGTGACGCTGAAAGCTTTGGCCGCAGAGTACGGCAAATTAAACGTGCTCGACGCGCCCAAGAGGCTGCGGCGCAAGGCGTAGAAACTGATACTGCGCCTGGTGCTGGCCCTGGTTTTAGTGCTCCCGGTGCGAACCCTCGATTTGACGGCCTCAACCGTAAACGTGAATTTGCTGGTGCCGGCATGAAGATGCGTATGGGTAACAATAGTGGTGGCATGAATCGCAGCCCGCTTGATCTCTCTCAGCTAAACCTCACTGATGAACAGAAAGCGCGTATAACCGAGCAACGTAGCAAAGCTAAAGGTCAAGCAAAAGAGCTGCAAGCGGCAATAAAGGTTAAGCGCCTGGAAATGCGCGATATGATGTTTGATCCCTCTTTTAGCCCCGAGCAAATTAGGGCTAAGCGTGCTGAACTGCGCAAAGTGCAAGAGCAAGCTGAAATGCTCATGCTGAATGATTTCTTGTCGATGAGATCGGTATTGACTGCGGATCAACTAAGGCGGCTGCGTCCCAATGCCGCGGGACGAGGGCGAGGAATTGCTGAGGCTTCCACTACTTCTGTTACACCTGAACCCGCTGCTGATACTAATAGTGGCGTCACTTCGAACTTCGCCACCCTTAATAGCAATGCCACGAGGAATAAGAACAAGTAAGAAACAGTCCGTTTAATTACTTGCCTTTCTTCCCTTTCGGTTTGACTTCGCCCCAATCAAGAATGAATTCTGGTTCGCTTTCTGATTGATTGGTCATTGGTGGTGGCTTGTCTTCTGGTTGTTCTTTGACTTCAGCTTTAGGTTTAACTACTGGTTTAGGTTTTGTTACCGGGGCTTGTTGTTGTACTTGTTGTGGTGGAAGAGTTTGTCTAAAGTGTCTAAGGCTGACAATAGTGGTGGCATGAATCGCAGCCCGCTTGATCTCTCTCAGCTAAACCTCACTGATGAACAGAAAGCGCGTATA